>DAIQBF010000032.1:0-19422 GCA_036781305.1 Lutibacter sp. | reverse complement strand
CCCGATTGGTTCATTCTCATATCTAAATTGGCATCAAATCGTGTTGAAAATCCGCGTTCTGCCACATCGAATTGATGTGAAGAAACCCCTAAATCTGCCAAAATACCATCTGCTTTTTTGATGCCATAAAATCGCAAATACCTTTTAATGAATCTAAAATTCTGCGGTATCAGCGTAAATCTCGGATCATCAATACTATTGCGCTTTGCATCTTCATCCTGGTCAAAAGCAAAAAGTTTTCCCTTTTCATTCAACCTGCTCAATATCTCTCTTGAATGGCCTCCACCACCAAAAGTCACGTCAACATATACGCCGTCTGGTTTAATATTTAAACCGTCAATACTTTCTTTTAACAATACGGGATTATGATATTCCATCTTCATTTTCATTTACGTTACCCATTACATTTTCAGCCAAATCCGCAAAATCAACAGTAGCATCATCAATCGCCTTTTCGTACTTATCTTTATCCCAGATCTCTACAATGTTCACTGCGGAAGAAAGCACCACATTTTTGTTTATTCCTGCGAATGCCTGTAAATCCTTTGGAATCAATAATCTTCCTAAACTATCTAATTCAACAATTTTAACGCCCGCTGTAAAACGTCGGATAAAATCATTGTTCTTTTTTACAAACCTGTTCAAGGTATTTACTTTCGCCATCATTGCATTCCATTCAGACATCGGATACAACTCTAAACATGGTTCAAATACGGAACGTTTTATCACAAAACCTTCCTGCAACATTGGCGCAAGCTGTTTCTTTAATGCATTGGGAAGCAGCAACCTCCCTTTTGCATCAGCCTTACCTTCATATGTTCCAATTAAATTTACCATCATGTATCTGAGTGTATTCAAAAATATAAATTTTTTCCCACAATTTACCACAATTATCCACTTTGTTGATAACTTTTGCTACTTTTGAGGATTTATAGACTACCTTTTTGAAATTCAGACGCTTACTTTTCTAATTGCAAGTCTTTAAAAAATCTGTATTTTCGAAAAAAAAGTTACCTTTGCAAGAAGGTATAAAAACGAAGATTTAAATGAGCAGTAAACTTATCGAAGATGGCAAGTATAACTATATTGAAGAAGGCGAAGGACAACCTATAATTGTACTTCACGGACTTATGGGTACATTGAGTAATTTTGATGGCGTTTTGAACTATTTTTCAGAAAAAGGATATAAAATTATTATCCCTGAATTGCCAATTTATAAATTGCCGCTGTTAAAAACGAATGTTAAAAACTTATCGAAATTTTTAGGGGATTTTATGGCATATAAAAAAATTGACAAAGCCATATTGCTTGGAAACTCGTTAGGGGGTCATATCGCTTTATATTTTACAAAATTAAATCCAAAAAAAGTTTCTGCTATTGTTTTGACGGGAAGTTCTGGTTTGTATGAAAAATCAATGGGTGACACCTATCCAAAAAGAGGAAACTACGAATACATAAAGGCAAAAACACAAGAAGTATTTTATGATCCAGCAATTGCGACAAAAGAAATTGTCGATGAAATTTTTGCCTCTGTAAATGATCGTATTAGAGTTATTAAAACATTGGCAATTGCAAAAAGTGCCATTCGACATAATATGGCAAAAGATTTGCCTTCAATGAATATTCCCGCATGTGTTATTTGGGGGAAAAACGATTCTGTTACGCCTCCAGAAGTTGCTGTAGATTTTCAAAAATTATTGCCCGATGCAGATTTGTATTGGATTGACAAATGCGGTCACGCACCTATGATGGAGCATCCGGAAGCGTTTAATAAAATTCTTGAAAACTGGCTAAAAGAAAGGAACCTATAACTTATGAAAATTAAAACTGCTGATTTTGTAACCAGCAATACCGATGTTTCCAAATGCCCAAAAGAGCAACTTCCAGAGTATGCTTTTATCGGACGCTCAAATGTTGGGAAATCTTCGTTGATCAATATGATTACCGGTAAAAGCAAATTGGCGAAAACATCTGGAAAACCAGGAAAAACCCAACTTATTAATCACTTTAAAATTAATGAAAACTGGTTTTTGGTCGATTTACCCGGTTATGGTTATGCACAGGTTTCAAAATCTAAAAGACAAACATTTCAGGAGTTTCTAAAAGATTATTTGTTACTTCGCCAACAATTAATTTGCACTTTTGTGTTAATTGATTCAAGATTGGAGCCTCAAAAAATAGATTTGGAATTTATGGAATTCTTAGGTGAAAACAGCGTTCCTTTCTATATTATTTTCACCAAAGCAGACAAGCTAAAACTTGCTGAATTGAACAGAAACATCCAAGTTTATAACAACGTAATGACAAAATCCAATTGGGAAAGCATGCCTCCATACTTTGTAACTTCCGCAACAGATGCCACTGGAAAAGATGAATTGCTTAATTTTATCGACGAATTAAATCAGCAAGCAACAGCCCAATCCTAAAATGGCTTCCACCAAAAATAACCTGCAAATTCTGTTTGAAGACAATCACTTTATCATTGTCAACAAACGATCGGGCGATATTGTTCAAGGCGATAAAACGGGAGATGAACCTTTAAGTGATATTGTAAAATCCTTTATTAAGGAAAAATACGACAAACCGGGTGCTGTTTTTTTAGGCACGGTTCATCGGCTAGACAGGCCAACTACTGGGATTGTGGTTTTTGCCAAAACTTCAAAAGCTTTGGAACGCTTCAATAAAATGTTGCTCGATAAAAAAGTAAACAAAACCTATTGGGCGGTGGTTAAAAACAAACCAGCAAAAGATGCGGATACCATTATAAGTTACTTGATAAAAAATCCGAAAAACAACAAATCCACTTCTTATAACACAGAAATTGAAGGCAGCAAAAAAGCCGTTCTTCATTATAAATTGCTGAAATCACTCGACAATTATCACTTACTGGAAATTGATTTGGAAACTGGCCGCCACCATCAAATCCGATGCCAGCTTTCCGCCATCGGTTCGCCCATAAAAGGCGATTTAAAATATGGTTTTGACCGAAGCAATAAAGATGCAAGCATTCATTTACACGCCCATAAAATTGAATTTGTCCATCCAGTTTCCAATGAAATTATTTCCATTATTGCCCCAACGCCAAAAGATCCGATTTGGGAAGCATGCGATTAATGAAAAATTAATGATGAAAAATTAATAATTGGTTTTTCTGAATTTACAGCTCTGCAAAGTCTCCCGACTTTGCAGCTAATCTCGAGACTTCGCAGCGTGGTGTTCTTAGTTTTCAGTTCCCAGTAAAATCTAAAATACTTAGAATCTAAAAATCAAAATTAGCGTTTCGAAGTCGGGAGACTTCGCAGAGCGGCGCGGCTTGCGATTAATGAATAATTAATGATAAGTGATGAATAATTAAAAATTGCTGTTAAGCATTGCTTTTCTTGCTCACTATTTCATCCAAACATAAATTCCCTATACTTCCTTTATGGGTATGCGCCACAATTTTATCGGGATTAAAAGTGCCTTCATCAATGCTTTTTCCCACAATTTTATAGGCGTCCCTAAAGGGAATTCCACTTTGAACCAGCTTATTAACTTCCTCAACACTAAATAAATACAGGTATTTTTCATCTTCAATAATATGCTGTTTTACCTGAATATTTTTCAGCGAATAAGTAAGCATCTCCAAGCACGATTTTAGGGTTGAAAACGAAGGAATCAATCCTTCTTTCAACAATTGTAAATCCCTGTGATAACCGCTTGGCAAATTGTTTGTGATGAGCGTAAACTCATAAGGCAATGCCTGCAATTTATTGCATTTCCCTCTGATTAATTCAAAAACATCAGGATTTTTTTTGTGTGGCATAATGCTTGAACCTGTCGTTAATTCATCTGGAAAGGAAATAAAACCAAAATTCTGGTTCATATACAAACATATATCCATACTCATTTTCGATAAAGTGGCTGCCACCGAACTCAATGCAAAAGCAGTGGATTTTTCCAGTTTTCCCCTGCTCATTTGCGCTGCCACTGCATTGAATTTCAAGGTTTCAAAGTTTAATAATTTTGTGGTATAATCCCTGTCGATAGGAAATGAGCTTCCATAACCTGCTGCGGAACCCAGCGGATTTTGATCGGCCACTTTATAAGCTGCTTTCAAAAAATAAATATCATCTATTAAGGTTTCGGCATAAGCGGAAAACCACAATCCGAAAGAGGAAGGCATGGCGATTTGCAAATGCGTGTAACCTGGCAACAACACGTTTTTATGCTGTTCCGCCAGTGAAATTAACAAAGCAAAAAGTTCATCGACTCCTTCACTAATTTCCTTTAAAGCATCTTTTACATATAAATGAACATCCACTAAAACCTGATCATTTCTTGATCGTGCGGTATGAATTTTTTTTCCGGTATCACCCAATTTTTCAGTCAGCAGAAACTCGATTTTGGAATGCACATCTTCAAAAGAATCTTCAATTGTAAACTCCCCTTCTTCAATAGTTTTTAAAATAGCGCCCAACTCCGCAACCAACAAACTGAGTTCTGTTGCTGTTAACAATCCGATTTTATGCAACATTTTTGCGTGGGCAATATTCCCAATCACATCATATTTTGCCAAAATTAAATCCAATTCCCTGTCGTTTCCAACAGTAAATAAGTCTATTTTTCTATCGGTTGAAAATCCTTTATCCCAAAGTTTCATTTCTTTATTGTTTAATTGTTGAATTGTAAAATTGTAAAATTTAAAATTCTTTAACAAGCGATTCTTTAAATTCTTTTGTGCATTGTCGATGTTTGTTGTTTAATCTAATATTTGCTCTCATATAAATTGACTTTTATGGCCAACCTATATCAGGGACGTACAACGTACAACTTTTAACTTTTAACTTTTAACTTTTAACTTTTAACTTTTAACTTTTAAACAAAAAAAGCGAGCAGTGGCTCGCATTTTTTGTTTTATATTCATTTTTAATCAATAATAATTACCTCTATTATCCTTAATATCGGCAGTTTCTTCCAAAACTTGAAATAATTGGTAAGATCTTCCTTTTAAATTTCCTGTAATTTTATTGCGGAACATCTCATAATTATCCAATTTCACTGGAGCATCACGTTTAACCACTTTAACAACGAAAACACCTTTATTACCTTCAATTGGATTTGAAACTTCGTTTAGTTTAATGGTAGTCATCGCACCCACTACAGAAGGTTCATTCCCAACACCGGATAATAATGGATTAAGCAAGGTTACGTTTGAAGCCGAATTAACCGTTGTATTGGTGTTTTTTGCAATTTCTTCCAACGTAGCTCCTTTAATTTTTGCTTTAATCATTCCTGCCTTTTTCTTGTTGATTAATTCAGGTTGAATGCTTGCCAAAATATCTGCATTAACCACCAATCCACCTTTCTCAGTTTTGGCTTTAAGAACAACCACGGCATAGCCTCTTTTGCCATTCACATCAACATCGAAGCGTTTAGAATCCCCAAGTTCTCTTTCTTTGGCAAATGCCCATATAACAATTGGGCGTTGACTGTTTAATCCCGGAATATTTTCATCCAATACTTTAAGATTTTGTGCAGATTGAATGGCATAATTTTCTTTCTTTGCCAAATCCTCTAATTTTTCGCCGTTTTCTAAATTTGAGGCAAGGGTTTCTGCTTTTTCAAAAATTGAATTTTCGGTAAGCTCGGAAGGATTTATCAATCGCGCAAAAGAAACTAGTTTCACCGCTTTTTCTGAATTTTTTTGTTCATCTACCCTAATCACGTGAAAACCAAATGCAGTTTCAACAACAGCAATGCTGCCCGCCGGATTTTTATAAATAAAATTGGCAAAATCTTTATCGAATGAATCTGAAAAAGCTTGATCTTTTCTGATCCATCCAATATCTCCACCCTTACCTTTTGTGCCATCAGTATTTATTTGATCAGCAATTTCAGTATATTTGATTTTATTGTTTTTGACCAAAGCAAAAATACTATCGGCTGTTTTTTTAGCTTCTTCTTTTGTTTTTAAGGATGTTGATCTTACAGCACCAGCATAAGCAACCAAAATATGGCTTGATTTAACAGAGTCGGGCAACTGCTCAAAGTCTATAATTTTTGATATTTTGTAATAACCATTATCTTTATAAGGACCAACAACATCCCCAACAGAACCTTTAAAAATAGTGTCTGCAATTGCTGCTGGCAATTGATTTTTATAATAGTAATTATTATCAATGCCCAAATCTGATCTGTTATCCCTTAAAAATGCCTCGTAATTTTCAGCGCTTTTTAATCCGGAAATTTGAACTTTTGTGTTTGCGGCACTGCTAAATTCCTCCCTGTCATTTATAAAGTTAGCCACTTCAATTCTGGAATTTTCATCATCTTCTTTAGATGGCTCAATATCAAATTTCACATAGTTTAATGAACGAGTGGCTTCAGATTTAAATCGTTTGGAATTTTTTTCCAAATATTTCTGAATTTCCTCTTTTGAAACGGTGCTTAAACTGTCGGCAATAGACGCATAAGGAATATAAACAAATTGTGCATCTATTTTGGTGTTTTGATATAAATAATCACGTTCCCCTTCTTTTAATGAAGCCCCTAAACCTGCAGACACCAAAGAGGTATATGCCTGACGTTCCAAATTTTGCTTAATGCTTTTTTCAGTTTCTAACCAATTTAACCAGGCTTGGCCGTTTCCGGCTTCGGCATCGACTTTCATATTGGCAATATATTCTTTTAATTTTTCTTCATTAAAAAGACCTGCTTCATTTTTGAAAAGTGGAGAGTTTTGAATTTCTGGCAATGCTATCATAGCATCCCATATATCTTTTTCACCAACTACGATTCCGGCTTCTTTAAGCTGGGATTCGAATATTTTTTCGCCAACTAAATTATTCCAAACGGCATTTACTGCCTGCATTTGAGTTACTCTTCCTCCGCTTTGTGTTTTATAGTTCTCCACCAGTTTCGCAAATTCCTCTCTGTCAATATTTTCCCCATTCACTTCACCTATTGAGTTTGCTTTTGATGAGCTAAAAAATTGCTGAATTGAACTTGGATCAAGTACAAATGCAAAAAGCGCTAAACCCACTATTAGGATTAGGAACATTGAACGATCTCTAATTTTTGATAAAATTGCCATTTTATAGTTGTTTTCTTTTATTACAGTGTGCGAAAATACGATTTAGTATTTAATTATGAAAGTGAAACAAATATTATTAATTACTAAAAAAAATAATTTAAGGAAGTTGTAAATCATTAATCTTCTTTATCTAAAACTTTCACATAAACTTCCATAATTTTTGAGGTATCTACCTTCAACATTTTAAAATATAAATTGTTTATTTCAATAATTTCATTTTCTTTTGGAATGTCCTCATTATGGTAAACAATAAATCCGCCCAGAGTTTCATAAGCTTCATTTTCCTCAATATTTAAATCGTAGGTTTCATTCAAATAATCCACTTCCAATCGCGCCGAAAATTCAAATTCATTATCGCCAATTTTATTTTCCAACAAATCCACTGTATCATGTTCGTCAACAATTTCGCCAAACAATTCTTCAACAATATCTTCAATGGTAATGATTCCTGAGGTTCCTCCAAATTCATCAAGAACAACTGAGATGCTTCGTTTCTTTTTAATTAAAATATTTAGCACATTGTTAATTAGCATACTTTCAGGAACAAATTCAACCGACAACAAAATCGATTTAATGTCTTTTGGTTTTTTAAACAATTCAAATGCAATTGCATACCCTAAAACATCATCTAATGAATCGTTATAAACCAATATTTTTGAATAACCTGTTTCAATAAATAATTGTTTCAAATGTGCAATATCCTCATTGATATCCACAGCAACAATTTCAGTTCTGGGAATCATGATTTCGCGAGCCTTCACAGTATCGAACTCAAGTGCGTTTTGAAAAATTTGAATTTCAGAGTCCACTTGCTCAATATCATCGCTGTTTTCCAATTGTTTGGTAATATAATGTCCGAGTTCTTCTTTACTGAATTCCGTTTGTTTCACATCCTCAGCGGTATTAAAAAATGTTTTTAGCAGATAGTCTGAAATGGCCGTAATAAAATCTGATATGAAATGGAATATGATGTAAAAAAAGTAGGCCAATGGCGCAAAAAACCAAAACATTTCATTGGCATAAATTCTAAATATGGCTTTTGGCAAAAATTCGGCGGTAACCAAAATTATTATTGTCGAAATTATTGTTTGGATTATTAACGTTGAAAAATCATTTAATTGGAACCCAAATAATTTTTCCGTAATGATTTCACCCATAAAAAAACTGTAAATTACCAGAGAAATATTATTACCAACCAACATGGTAGTAATAAATTTTGATGATTTAGCAGTTAATCTGCCAACAATTTTTGAGGTAAATCCCTCCTTTTTTTTTTGAAGCTCTATTTGAAATTTATTGGCTGAAATGTAGGCAATTTCCATTCCGGAAAAGAAAGCGGAAAGCAGTATTGAAATTACTATGACAAGAATTTGAATTTCCAATGATTAATTGTTTGGCGTTTCCCTTCTTTTCCTGAATCTTCTTCTGAAAAAATACATAAAAATAGCCACTAGTGTAAATCCGGCCAACAAATAAGCGCGCTCTCTGTCGTCATTCCATTTTAAAACTGTTTCCACACCAAATACGATGGCGATAATTAAATATCCATATTCAAATATTTTCCAAATGTTTTGCATCTTTTATTCTTTAATATTAATGACTCCACTCTGATTTTTTACCCACCACGTTTTTAAATCTTCCGTAGATTCAAATCCAGTTCCATAAATAGTGTCCGTTGGTGTATAAAAAGTGAATTTTTTTTCCGTAAAAAAATAATGTGTCTTTTGATCCCAGTAAATCTGCTCTGTCACCAATTTATTTTTTTGGGCATAATTGTAAACAACCACATTATTTTTTATTTCAGACACTTCCGTATTCTTGTAACTTTTGGCATAATCACCTTCTACTGTAATAGAATCACCATTTTTTTCGATGGTGGTGATTTTTATTCCTTCGGGAAATTCGGAATAAGGATGATTTTCCCTGTTGCTGAAATCGAGCATTACAGGTGCTTTCATTTTTATGTCCACGCGTCCAGAATCGGTATGTTTATGGTTAATTTTATAGGCTTCTCCAATAGGTAAATTTTTATCTGCCAAAAAATCACGCACCTCTTTTACATCATTTGTGCATGAGAAAAGCATTGCTATGGCTAAAACCGCAACAATGCTTTTTATTTTATTTATAACTGATTTTGCCATTCAACAAATATATCAATTATAATATTTTAAATCTAATTTAGGGAACTATTACTGTTTCATTAATCCAACAGCCAATTTTATGGCTCGTTCCTGATTGTACACCAGCCACAAATAAGTCTTTTTTACTTGGCACATTTTCTGAATAGCTTGCGATAAATCTATTTGCCAATGAGCTGATGCTCGGGTCAACAGATTTGGCTTTTATCGCTTTATTTAAAGCCGCAACATAAACCATTCTTTTAGAAACCACATCATTTCCGCAAGAGTTGGCGCTTGCTGCATACATGCTTGCAACCAATAAATAGGCTTTCCCCATTGTTGGTTGATATTCAATTGCTTTGTAAGCATAGCTTCTGGCTTCGGCCAATCTTCCTTTTTTTCTTAATATTTCAGCAACTCTCAATGCATATTTAGCCCTGCTGTAAGAATCGGTTTCCTGGTCAATCGCTTTTTTAAAATATTCCATCGCTTTGTTGGTTTCTCCTTTTTTCACAAGGATACCGGCATAAAATACAGAAGCTCGAGGAGAAGGATCTGCCTTCACGTAGGCTTCAACCAATATATCATAGAATGGATCATCTGTACATTCTTTATTGTACATTCTTGAAACGGCTCTTTTTAGCCAAACTGCATTGGTTTTATTTTCTTCAAAATACTTTTTATTCAAAGGAATTAAATTCTCACATGTAGAAATTGCAGATAATTTTGCGTCCAATCCCTCTTCAACAAGCTCTAAATTGTTTAAAGTTTGATCAATGGCTGTTCTTATTCTTTTATCTTTATCACTTAAAGTAGTTGAATCTTTTGCGTTAATAATATCCAATTGTTTTGAATATTCGTCTCTCTTTAATTCTATCCCCTCACCTACTTCATCATAAGTGTCAAATACTTTTTGTGGATTTGTATCTTTATATTTATTTAATATAATGTCGAAATACCTATAAATATTGGTTGGAGAGATTTCTGTTGGATCAGATTTAAAAGATTTTTCCAATAAGGCAAATACTTCTTCTTCCGAAGCACCATGTGAATCCTTGAAGGTTGCAAGATCACTATAAACTCTAGCTATGTCCTGAGGGAAATTTTCCAATCTTTGGATATAAACTCTTTCGACAAGTTTTTCTGCAGCTGCTTTATCGGCTTCAGATGTTGCGTTTTCCAAACGATTTTCGGCAATTTTGATACCAAGTTTGTAAATATTTACGGTAAGTGTTGGGCAGTGATCCATTGTCCAAAGCCAGTTTTCGTAAGCAGCATCATATTTGCCAGCACTGTAATCTCCTTTAAACAAATTGTATTTTACAATACACTCTTGATCTGCTTGTGAAAAAACAGCAGGCGCTGAAACTATAAATAATAATACAGCTAAAATTTGTCTCATTTGTTTCATCGTCTTAATTTTTAATTAAAATATCTCTAATTTTTTAAACCATTTATCGTTTAATGAAAGGCCTAATCGAAAATTAAAATAATTTCCTTGCACCAAGCCATTTGCTGTTTGCCCTCTTTTTCCTATCTCAAATCCGATATTCAAATTCGACAATTGCTTACTCATTGGTAACCCCACTCCAAAAGATATGCCAAAATCATCAATTTCGGTAAAATCGCTGCCGCTTCCTGATGCGTCCACCAATAATCCAGTGTTTTCATATTTTACGCCAGCCCTGTAGGTAACTCGTTCCCAATAGCTGCTAATGGAATTAAATTTTGGTATGTAGAAACCTCCCAAGGCCACTTTATTGTAATTACCGTAATCAAATTTTGAATAGTTATTAAAAAGTGCACCTTCCAGTTTTAATGCATTTTGAAAACTATAATCAATTCCTGCATACCATTTATTTTCTTTACCCAAACCAGCGCCTAAGGTAGTTTTTAAAGGGGATTTCAAAATTCCAGAACTTTTTGTATTTAATATTGTATCACGGGGAAACTCTGCAGAACCCAATGAAACAGAATATAAATACTCGTTTCCATCGGCATTAATTTCATTGTTAAAATCGAAATTTCCTCCGAAAAGGAAATCTAATTTAGTATTTATTTTTCTTTTATACTGAAATCCTGCATTTAATGTAAAACTTTCAATGTTGGAAATTGTTTGGTATTTTGTTGCCAACGCGGCATTTCTTACCTGATTTAAAACACTGTTTTCAATTTTTCCAAAAATATAATTTCCTTGTAAACCGACACTAAAATTTTTAAAGGGTTTATACCCAACACTTAAAAATACTTTATTTGTTCCGCCATCACCTATATATTGTGTCACTTCTGAAATGTTGTTTTCAGCATCATATTCGTTTGAAACCAATGAATAACCCACTGAAGAATTCGGCAATAATCCAAAAGTCATTCCTCCTTTTTCACCTAAAGGAAACCCAATAGCCAAATAAGAAAGGTATGTAGCTGAAGCATTTTGTTTGCTATTGCTGTCTTTTACCGAAATATTCAAATTTTCTATGGCCATTGTGTAGGTGGTGAATCTCAAAGATGCATTGGCTGCAGGATTTAAAAAATTTAAATGATAACTCTCATTCAAAGCAACTCCAACTCCACCCATACTTAATTGTTCAACCGTGCTTGAGTTATTTTTATCTCCAATTCCGAAAAAAGAATAAGCTGATGTATTGTTTTTTTGAGAAAAACCGACAATAGATACAAATAGAGTTAATACTACTATTATTTTTTTTATCATTTATTATAAATTATGGGTCAAAATTGTGTTCAATCCTGCTAACAAAAAATTAGGATTGGCAAATATGCTATTTTTTAATTTATTTGACAAGAAATTTATGTCTCCTCCTGTTAAAACAACTGTTAAATCTACATTTTTTTTTCTATACTGATTGATAATTCCATCGATTTCATTGATAACTCCATTAATTATTCCTGAATGAATGCTTGTTTCGGTGGAGTTTCCAATCAACTCGAATGTTTCAGAAGGTTCCAGCAATGGTAATTTTTCAGTAAAAACATGCAACGCTTTGTAACGCATTTGTAATCCGGGTGAAATTGCGCCACCATAATAGTTGCCTTTATTATTAACAAAATCATAAGTAATGCATGTGCCTGCATCAACTATTAAAACATTTTTATTTGGATATTCTGAGATTGCCGATGACACCAATGCAATTCTGTCCACGCCTAAGGTTTTTGGTGTGGCATACTTGTTCACAAACGGAACTTTGGTGT
This sequence comes from Lutibacter sp., assembly GCA_036781305.1. Classification (GTDB taxonomy): domain Bacteria; phylum Bacteroidota; class Bacteroidia; order Flavobacteriales; family Flavobacteriaceae; genus Lutibacter. Next base: position 7,020 of record DAIQBF010000032.1, on the reverse strand, counting down.
TATAATTTAGCTCAATTAAGTCAATTTCAACTTGCAGTTTGGCTATTTGAGACTTTTTTATGGCACCTACCGAAGAAATAATTGCGTTTGAGCAATTGTATTTTTTTATAATATTAATTGCTTCAGAAATAAATGATTCATGGATAAGGCTTTCATTATGAATCATTTTGCTGTCTTCAAAAACAGCGGTTTTAATTCTTGTGTTGCCTACATCTATAATTAAGTTCATCCGTATTTACTAAAGAGTTCAAAAATACAACAGATTTTTTTAAATTGTTTTGATATGTCTAAAAATTAAATTTATATTTGCAACCGCTAAAGCGATGGTGCCTTAGCTCAGTTGGTAGAGCAAAGGACTGAAAATCCTTGTGTCCCTGGTTCGATTCCTGGAGGCACCACACAAGAAGATTAAAACCCTTAAAAATCAGAAAATCTTTAAGGGTTTTTTCTTTTAAGAATATTTTTGTTGTATTTTAAGGATCAAATAGCCTTCTGTCTGTTTTCTATATTCTTTCGTCTGGTTATTAAATATCACAAAAATTAGTTTTGTTATTTATCCTCTTCATCAACATCCTCTTCATCATCAATATCATCCTCCTTATAATTTTCTTCATCATTGTCATCATTATCTAAATCATCATTTTCATCATCATTAATGCCTGCTTTTAAATTTAAGTCTAAGTCAATTTCTAAATCTATTTCGTCAATGACTTCGTCCTCGTCTTCATAAAAATTTTCCATGCTATCTACCAGTTCATCACTAATTTTAACCAAGTAAATGGTGTCTTCTGTTGCCACTTCTACAGCTTCAACATATTGTCCTTTAGGATTGGTAAATCGAATAATATCCCTAATTCCATAACCGTCAGGAAATTTCTCCACCAACAAATTTAGGATTTCGGAGGTTAACTTTTTATAATCTACAATTATTCTCTTCATAACAAATTAGTTATATATTAGACTAAAAAAATGAAATAGGTATTTAATTAATTCTTTATATAATGCCAAATATAAAAAAATAACGGTACCAAAATATTATTTTAATGAATATTGAAAAGAAATCTTTAAAAAGCAAAAACCAAGAAAGTTCTTGGTTTTTGTTTTTTGTAGCTTAAAGCATCATTAAAGTATTTAATTCCATTTCGGTCAAATGCCGCCAGTGACCTCTGGGTAAGTCCTTTTTTGTAAGTCCAGCAAAAATTACACGGTCAAGTTTTACAACACTATAATCGAAGTGTTCAAATATTCTGCGCACAATTCGATTTCTGCCTGAGTGAATTTTAACGCCCACTTCCGTTTTTGGCTGATTGACAACATAGGAAATATCATCAACAACCACTCTTTTTTCATCTAACATAAAACCTTCAGAAATTTTTATTAAATCACTGTTTGACAGTTTTTTGTCCAAAGACGCATGGTATATTTTTTGAATATTGTTTTTTGGGTGTGTCAGCTTTTTCGCCAATTCACCATCGTTTGTAAAAAGCAAGAGCCCGGTTGTATTTCTGTCCAATCGACCTACGGGATAAATACGTTCTTTAGAAGCGTTTGCAATTAATTCCATCACCGTTTTACGACCGCGATCATCTTCCATCGTAGTGATATAATTCTTTGGTTTGTTTAGCAACACATATCTTTTTTGTTCCTGGTTTATCAAAGAACCGTCAAAACGAACCTCATCTCCCAATTTAACTTTGTAACCCATTTCGGTAACCGGTTTTCCATTTACGGTTGCACTTCCGGCCTTAATATATACATCTGCTTCCCTTCGAGAACAAATACCTGCGTTTGAAATGTATTTATTTAAACGAATACCCTCAATATCATTGTCTTGCTTAACTTGTTTTGGTTTTGGCGCTGGTTTTTCTTCTCTTGAAATAGGACGTTCTTTTTTAGAAAATGAACTTTCTCTTTTAAAAGCCGGTTTGTCCCTGAAGCTGTCTGAAGATTTCTTTTTGGTTTCGAACTTTTTAGGTTCAAACTTCTTAGCAGTAGTTGTTTGAGGTTTTTTTTTACCTTGGTGTCGTCCTCCCGACGAGTTTTTACTTGAATTCATTTTTTTAATTTTTTGCAAAAATAATTTATATTCATCTAATTATGATGAATATAAATTTTATTTTAAAAGAATTTTATTGATGATGACCGAGTAGTCTATTAAAGCCAAGCTAAATACACCCGCAAGAAGCATTAATTTCAACACAAAATGCAATATGGTATAATTATTTTTGCTTTTGCTGAACCATAATAAAAGAACAAAAAAGAACAATACCACACCGCTAACATAAAAATAGTATTTCATTCCGCCGATTTCTGGATATCTCAGCAAGAAATAGATGGGATTAAGTGTTAAAAAAACTAAAATTGTAATCAATATTTTAGTGAAATGTTCTCCATATTTTACGGCTATGGTTTGGTAATTGTGGATAAAATCGCCTTTTATGCCTTCTAACTCTTTGATTAGTTCTCGAATCAATAAAATAAAGAATAGAAAAGCTGCGTGCGTAAAAATAATTTCTGAAAAATTTTTATAATATACAAACACGGCGAAAAAAGGTAAAATTGCTAAAATTGCGCCGGAAAAAAAGCCTGTTAAAGGATATTTCTTAAGTTTATGCGAATAAAACCAAATTAAAAAGATATACACCGAAAAAAATAATGCCGCTCTCCAAGAAACTAAAAAAGCAATAAGCACACCCAAAAAATTTAAGACAAAGTAAAGCTGCAATTTTGTTTTTTGAGCCACAATGGAATCTATTGTAGCCTTTACCGGCCTGTTAATTTTATCCGTTTCAAAATCATAAAAATTATTGATGATATAGCCAGAAGCAATCACGCAAATTGTTGAAAGCACAATAAAATAAAGGTTAATATCAAGTAAAACATGCCTTAACTCTTTTTCGGGAGAGAAAATAAATATGGATGCGAGGTATTGGGCAATTACAATAAGCGCAATGTTGTAGCCCCTGACAACCGAAAATAAACTCAGCAATTTAATATAAAGCGGCGCGTTTTTTTTTCTATTTTTTTTCGCTATTTCAAGTAAATCCATGTTGAGATGAGATGAAATAAAGTTCGTAACTAATTAGTGCCTAAAGTTTGGAGTGCCTAGAATGCCTAAAGTTAATTGATATGTAGCTTAACAAATGGCTCAATCTAGAACATTTTTTAAATTTTTTCAAAAGCGCCTAATTTTTAATATGGCAGAAACTGTTTAACTTCGTAAAAGCTCCGTTTTTTAACTTTAAGTACTTCAAACTTTAGGCACTTTAAGTACTGATTAGTTATAAACTATATTATTAAATTTTATTTTTTTGTGATTGTTTTGTTAAAATCTATAAACCAATTCCAGTTTATAATCTTTTAGGAGGATTTTTGCTTGGTCGTAATCTTCAGTAAATCCTAGGATATAACCACCGCCTCCGGACCCACATAATTTTAAATAATAGGCATTTGACTCAATGCCGTTTTTCCATATTTTATGAAAAGCTTTTGGAATCATCGGTTTAAAATTGTCCAAAACTACTTTTGAAAGCAACTTTACGTTTCCAAATAATGATTTCACATTTCCGTTTAAAAAATCTTCGATACAAGCATCGGTATGTTTGGCAAAATCCTCATTTAACATTTTACGGAAGCCTTCATTCTTCATTTTATTCATAAAAATGGTAATCATAGGGGCTGTTTCGCCAGTCATTTTTGAATCCAATAAAAACACGGCTCCTTTCCCTTCTCTTTGGGATGGAATTCCCGTGGCTTCTAAATTGTCTTTGGAATTGATTAAAATTGGAATGCTCAAATAAGAGTTCAAAGGATCTAACCCTGAACTTTTACCGTGAAAAAACGATTCCATCAATGAAAAAATGCTTTTCAGCTTCAACAATTTTTCTCTCGTTAAATTTTCTAAAACCGTAATTTTATCGATGGCATATTTATCGTAAATTGAAGCTACCAATGCACCAGAACTACCAACTCCATATCCTTGTGGGATACTTGAATCGAAATACATGCCACTTTCAATATCGGCTTTAAAATCATCCAATCTGAAACTAACCAAATCCTGAACTTCTAAATTTGCCAAATACCCATAAAACTTTCCTAGGTTGTTGTTCGATTCTTTTGCCGCTTCAGATAAAACTTTAGATTTTTTTAAAGCGCCCTGATATACATTATAAGGTATTGCCAAGCCTTTGGAATCCTTAATAATTCCATACTCTCCAAAAAGTAATATTTTTGCGTAAAATAAAGGTCCTTTCATAGTGTTGAATTAAAAATGAATAGTTAAAAATGAAAAATTATCCTTTTGGAGATTTAACAATGCTAACTAATAATTTCAATATTTCAGTTGATTTTATTTTGAATTCTTTATAGGTACTTTCGTCAATATAATTAGTTATATAAAGCAGTTCCAACCAATAATCAGCTTCATTTGCTTCTTTTAAACTTATTGACATTTTATTGATAAAATCGATTTACTTTGCGCAAATTTCGCTTCTCTAACATTTGCCCCAATTGAAGTTCTCGATTTTAACAATTTCCTTGACATAACAAACTCCCTTTTTGTTTCCGTCAAATATTTATAAACCCACTATTTCAATAGCAAAAGAAAAGCTCTTCTCTTTAATTACATTGTCTTTTTTTATATTCCAATTTTTAACTATTAATTTTTAACTATTAATTAAAATTGCTCCTTTTCCAATGCCGTCGCAAATATAACGATTTTCTTGACAAAATTGGATTAACTTGTTTTTTATGAAATCGTTAATAATTTCCTTTTCACTTTCAGGAAATAATACATGAACATTCGCTCCGGCATCTAAGGTAAAACAAATATTTGAATTTGTTTGCGCCCTAAAATCCCAAATTTCATTGATTATTTTCAACGTATTTGGTTTCATCAAAATAAAATACGGATCGCTGGTCATCATCATCGCGTGCAAACTCAAGGCTTCGCTTTCCACAATGGCAATAAAAGCCGATAAATCACCACTTTGAAGCGCTATTGAAATATTCGAAATATTAGAATTGGCTTGTTGAAATCGTTGTTTCGCAAAAGGATGGTTGTGCATTAATTGATGTCCGATTGTGCTTGATACTTGTTTTTCGCCTTCATCAACCAATAAAATGGTGTCTTGGTAATTTTTAAAATTATTATGAATTTTATATGGAAATTTAACGCCAAATAAATCGGAGCTTCCCTCAATTTTTGGGTGATTTCCCCAAATAATTAACGGCCCTTCAACACTTCTGCAAGCGCTTCCCGAACCCAATCGCGCCAAAAACGATGCTTTTCTATTAAAATATGCATCTGTCATCGCCGGATTTAAAGTTTTCTCCAAACTCATTACGCACAATGCCAAAGCACCCATTCCGCTAGCGGAAGAGGCAATGCCACTGCTGTGCGGAAAAGAATTTTCTGATTTTATGATAAGTTCAAAATCCTTCAAAAATGGGACATACTTTTCTATTCTCTTAAAAAAAGTGGCAATTTTCGGTTTGAAATCGTCCTTTTTTTCTCCTTCAAAATAAATTTCAAAATTGAAATTATTATCATGGGATGCTGAAACAAGTTCAGCATGACGTGTCTGTTTTTTATATTCCAACGTTGTCAATGTAAAACAAGCATCCAACGTAAAACTGATGGAAGTGTTTTCGGGAATCTGGGGTTCTTGTTTGCCCCAATATTTCACCAAGGCAATATTGCTTGGGGTTTTCCAAGTGAAGATTCCGTTGGTTATATTTTCTAATGGAAAATCTTTAAAAATAAAATCGGTTTCGGTCAAAACAAAAATTTTGTCAAAGATAATTGATTTGCTTAAACATATTAATGTGCCTTTTTAGTTATTTTTGCCAAATGAATTCTAAAAGGGCATTTATTCTGCTAAACGGAGCCGAACCTTCAACATTTCCGGATTTATCAATTTATGATATTGTTTGTGCTATTGACGGCGCTTACAACCATTTTAAATCGAAAAATATAGAACCCGATTTGGTTACTGGAGATTTCGACTCTATCCATACAATTCCCAGCAATATTGAAGTGATTAAAACGCCGGACCAAAATTTTACCGATTTCGACAAAGCATTGACCATTTTAAAAAACAGGGGTTATATTCATATTGATGTTTATGGCGGAAGCGGAAAAGAGCATGACCATTTTTTAGGAAATATCAGTACGGCGCTACAATGGAAAAATAGTTTGAAAATTTCTTTTTTTGATGATTTTGGAACCTACTTTTTTATTGAAGAACAAATTACTTTAACCAATGTAAAAGGTAAAAATATTTCCTTGATTCCTTTTCCAATTGCCCACGAAATTTTCACGGAAGGTTTGGCCTATCCTATTATAAATGAAACTTTAACCTTCGGAAAACGAATTGGAACAAGAAATACAGCTTTTGACAACGATGTTAAAATTACTTTCAAAGGCGGAGAATTATTGGTTTATATAAGCAACGATTAATACCACTATTATGAACAGAAAATTAAAACTGATTTGGGATTTTAGAGGGGAAGCTTCTGAAAAAACAGCCGAACACCATTGTGTTCATTTAAGAGAATTTGCGGTAGCAGAAAAATTACATTTTTACGAAATTAATTTTTCTGTTATTTCAGAAATGCACAGCATTGCTTTTATTGTGGTGGATGAAGTGGATATGAAAACCTATAGAGATGCTTTAAAACCTCATCGGGGCGAGGTGACCTTATAATTGGCAGTCTCAGTTTGCAGGTTGATTAAAAGTAGTCAGTAAGCAGTAGCAGTTTACAGTCTAAAATATTGCAAACTGAGAATAAAAATTTTCTAACACGAAAATTGCATTTTTAAAGTACAAAATTAAAAATTGAAAGTTTTTTTGGTATAAATAATCCAAACTTAAAACTAACAATGAATACTGCGACTGATTACTGTGACTTGTTCCAACTTTTTTTACTGCTTTCGGCTTAAATTCCCTCTTTGGGGGTTAGGGGCAATGTCATTAAGTTAAGGAAATGTTTGTCATTCCGACAAAGGAGGAATCGCAT
>DAIQBF010000031.1:0-19527 GCA_036781305.1 Lutibacter sp. | reverse complement strand
AATTATTATTCTCGTGGTGATAACGGAGATAAATTTGACAATAATGAAAATATTGTCAATATTTTAAAGCTAAGAAAAGAGCGTGTAGCGCTTTTAGGTTTTGATAATTACGCAGATTGGCGTTTACAAAATAGAATGGCAAAAACACCTGAAAATGCCATGAACTTAATGAATGCCGTTTGGCCTTCTGCCATTGCAAGAGTTAAAGAAGAGGTTGCAGATATGCAAGCCATTGCCAACTCAAACGGAGATAATATTACGATTGAACCATGGGATTATCGCTATTATGCAGAAAAGGTAAGAAAAGAAAAATACGATTTGGATTCTGACGAGGTAAAACAATATTTGCAACTCAATAAACTGGCGCAAGCCTTGTTTTTTGTGGCCGATGAAGTGTTTAATTTCAAGTTTACCCCTGTACCGGAAGGATCAGTTCCTGTATTTCATGAAGACGTGAAAGTTTGGGAAGTAACCAACAAAACAAGCGGCGAACACATCGGATTGTGGTATTTGGATCCGTTTGCGCGACAAGGAAAAAGATCTGGCGCTTGGGCAACAACTTATAGGGATTATTCAACATTTGACGGCAAAAAAACAGTATTGGGTTCTAACAATTCAAATTTTGTGAAACCCGCTCCGGGCGAACCAGTTTTGGTTTCTTGGGATGATGCAACAACATTTTTGCACGAATTTGGCCACGCCCTGCATTTCTTTTCTGCAGAGGTAAAATACCCAACACTTAACGGTGGCGTAAGAGATTACACCGAATTTCAATCGCAGGTATTGGAACGCTGGCTTTCAACTGACAAGCTTATTGATAAGTTTTTGGTTCATTATAAAACAGGCGAAAGAATCCCGGCTGAATTGGTTGCCAAAATTAAGAAAGCTTCAACCTTTAATCAGGGTTTTTCCACAACAGAATATCTTGCTTCTGCCATAATGGACATGAAATTACATTTGACCGATCCAACAGATATCAATGTGGATGCCTTTGAAAGAAAAACTTTAACAGAGATGAATATGCCGAAAGAGTTGGTAATGAGACACCGCACACCACATTTTGGCCATGTATTTTCAGGGGAAGGCTATGCAACTGCCTATTACGGTTATATGTGGGCAGATGTGCTTACCGCCGATGCTGCGGAAGCGTTTCAAGAAGCTCCGGAAGGATTTTATGATAAGGAATTGGCAGCGAAAATGGTAAAATATCTATTTGCACCGAGAAATTCTGTCGATCCTGCTGAAGCCTTCAGACAATTCCGCGGACGTGACGCCACCATTGATGCGCTTTTGCGAGACAGGGGTTTTCCTGTTTCAGAAAAGAAAATTTAAACAATAATATAAAAATGGAATTGCGAAAATGCAGTTCCATTTTTTCTTTTATAATTATTTAAAATTTTGTATCTTGTATAGTCAAATTTGTGTTTTAATCTAAACTTGTGCGCCATGATAAAACAAGGTTCATTTTCAACCAGAAAATCCTTTGTGACCTCATTTTTCTTATTTCTGTTCATTATCGGATTTCAAAATCACAGTTACGCGGCCAATAAGATTCTAAATGACACTATTGAATATCACGAATATAGAGGAAAAGTAATAGACATTAGAACCAAAAAATCTTTGGAATATGCAACATTGCTGGTTAACGGAACAAATATTAGTACCTTAACGAATTCTCAAGGCGATTTTTTATTAAAAGTTCCAAAAAAACTTTCAGGCAGAAGAGTAACTGTTTCATTTTTGGGCTATACCAGTAAAGTTATGAGTTTGGCAGATTTCGATTCAAACAATACAATCATAAAACTTGAAATTTATATAGAAGAACTTTCCGAAGTCAAAATTAATGTGAAAGACGCAACCTCTTTAGTACAGGAAATGCTAAAAAGAAAAGGAGAAAATTATGTTAATGACGACCTAAAAATGACTTCATTTTATAGAGAAACCATCAAAAAAAGGAGAACTTATGTGTCCCTTTCAGAAGCTGTGGTTGAAATTTACAAACAACCCTACACCACAGACAGAAGCGATATTTTAAAAATATACAAAGCGCGCAAAAGCACAGATTACAACAAATTGGACACCGTGGCTTTTAAACTCAGGGGTGGGCCATTTAATACCATATATCTCGATATCATGAAAAATACTGAGATGCTTTTTGCTGAAAATATGGTTGATATTTATGACTTTACCTTTGACAATTCGACAAAAATTGACAACAGGTTAATTTACGTTGTGAATTTTAAACAAAAAAAATACATAAATGAGCCTTTTTTTTATGGAAAATTATATATAGATGCGCAAACATTGGCCTTAACCAATGCCAAATTTTATTTAAATCTTGAAAATAAACAAAAAGCCAGCAAATTTTTTATCATTAAAAAACCTAGAGGCGCAAAAGTATTTCCTATTGAAGCTTATTATCAAGTAGAATACAGGGAAAAAGACGGTAAATGGGTTTACGGCTATAGCAGAATTCAACTCGGATTTAAAATTAACTGGGATAAAAAATGGTTCAACACCATCTATAATACAACTATTGAGATGGCTGTTACAGATTGGGGGAAAAGTGACGACGGCCAACTTCCTAAATACAAAGATAGATTGAGGCCTTCCGTAATTATGAGCGACAACACTTCCGGATTTAAAGATCCCGAATTTTGGGGCGCCTATAATGTGATTGAACCTGACAAATCGATTGAATCGGCCATAGAAAAAATTAAAAGGCAGCTGAAAAGAAATTGAAATTTTAATAATGTTTATTAAAGGCGATAATTTTTTAGGTTAATTTGCTATTTTTACTTTTTTAAATTAAAGGTAAATTAATCAATGGATGTAAAATTTATAAGCCAATTCATCAAAGAAAAAAGTGCTGCGGCCTCAAGAACGAAAGCCAATTATATTTACCCTAAACTAATTTCAAATTCGAATGATTTTTTTGAGTTTTCTTGCAAAGGCTCCTCTCCAAGCCCATACACAATAAACATCACATTGGAAAACAGCAAAATAAAGGCCGCCTCATGCACTTGCCCTTATGATTATGGAGGCATTTGCAAACACACAATTGCCTCATTAAGAAAACTTCAGGAAGGCATCACATCCGGTGAAATTTTGATACTTCAAGGAGCGGCATTGCCCACTCAAGGAAAAGTTTTTAAATTTCATCCGGAAATTCACGATCCAAATAAAATTAAAGGAAATCAAATTCTGTTAAACAATGCCATTATAAATTTTGACGAAATAAAAAAAACAGGCTCGTATAATAACTATTCCATAAGTGGCATGGAAATAAATGCCGTTACCTTAAAAAGAGTAGAAACCTCTATGAGAGGTTGGTATGGCAGCCAACAAGTTTTTGATTTCGACAAAGACACAAATATTTTAACAACAAAATGTTCCTGCTCCAAATTGGAAAAGTTGTGCGAACATCGTTTAAGTGCGCTAAAATTAATAGTAAAAACTTTTGGTGAAGATTTTTTTACTGAAAATTATTTTGAAAATCAAATCGCCGTTTTTCTTAATCAATACGGTTTGTCAACAGATGACGACTACCAAAAATATTTTAATTTTGAGCTAAAACCCACCGGAATTTATCAAACATCAGAATATCAAAATATTGCACCTTTAAAAAATACTTCATTATATAAAACCCCAGAAACCAATTTATTGGCCCAATTGCCTTATTCCGAAGTTACAGAAAATAGAACTCATGGAATTGGCGTTTGTTTTGAAATGAGCAAATCAAAATATCACGGTCTTTTTCCTGTTGAGGCAAAATACAACAAAGCCAAAACTGATTTTTCATCTTCTTTTGAGGAACTCATTTTCAACAATTTAGAATACCATATAGATGCTTTTGAGAATGACAACGACAGAAATTTTGTGTTTAAATTACTTCAGATAGCCAAAATAATCAACCAAAAACAACAAAAGCTTACATTAAAATTACAGCAAAAAGCAATGCATCTTTTTATTGAAATTTTGCCCGAATTTCGTTCAAAGTTAATTTATGCCTATAACCCAAAAGAATCGTTAACCAGAAAAAATCTTGAGCCCCTGTCTATTGTTGATGCCGAAATTAAACTTTATTTTGTGTTGTCGGAAACGGAACTTTTTTACAACCTAAAAGCCAAAATCGCCATTGATGGCATGAGCCACAATATCAATGCAAAAAAAATAATCATAAGCCCCTTATTCATTATTGAAGGCAATGTGCTTTATCCAATTACCAACATAGATTTATTTCTGTCGCTGCAACATTACAGCAACCAGCCAGAAACAAATTATCTCAAAACAGATTTTAGAAATTTCAATCAAAACATTCTTTTGCCATTGGCAAAAAAATTTGAAGTCCAGCAAACTATTTTCAAAAAAAACAAAGCACAATTTGACGAAATTGGGCTCGAAAAGCATATTTACATCAAAGATTTAGAAGGCACTTACATCGTTTTTGATGCGGCTGTGCAATACAACAACAATTTAATTCCGGTATTTTCAAACGAATTAATCCTTAATGATGAGGAAAATGACACTAAAAAAATCACCTTTCAAGAGAGAAACCAATCGTTTGAAGATAATTTTATTGAAGAAATAAGATCGCTTCATCCTTCTTTTGAAAACCAAAAAACCCAGTTTTACCTTTTGCCTGAACAGCTTTTTGAAAACTATTGGATGCTCCATGCCACAGAAAAAATGAAAAATTTGGGCATCAAAGTTTTTGGGGCTAACGAACTGAAATCGTTCAAATTTAACATTAACAAACCAACCATCAGCGTCAATTTAAAATCGGATATCGATTGGTTCGATTTGGAAATAAACATCAGTTTTGGCAATCAAAAGGTAAATTTAAAAGAATTGCAAAAAGCGTTTATCAAAAAATCAAATTTTGTTTCGCTTGGCGATGGTTCGCTTGGAATTTTACCCGAAGACTGGATGCGGAAATTTGAAAATTATTTTAAAACCGGTGACATAAAGAAGAACAGCATTCAAATTTCAAATTATCAATTCGGAATTATAGACGAATTGTACAACGAAATGGAAAACAAACCCACTTTTTTGGAAGAATTGTACCAGAAAAAAATACGTTTGCAAAACATTTCAGAAATTGAAAGCATTTCCATTCCAAAAGGCATAAAAGCGAAACTTAGAGATTACCAGCAACACGGTTTAAATTGGCTGGCCTTTTTACATAAAAATAAGTTGGGCGGCTGTTTGGCAGATGATATGGGCTTGGGAAAAACCTTACAAACAATCACATTTCTGCACCATTTAAAAAAGGTTGAGAAAAATACAGTTCCTTCGCTAATTATTGCGCCCACCTCCTTGATTTTTAATTGGATGGCCGAAGCCGAAAAATTTTGCCCAACTTTAAAAATTCACCCATTCGTGGGAATTTCAAGAGCCGGCAACACAAAGAATTTCAATAAATTTGACGTGATTATTTCCACCTATGGTTCGCTGCTCAACGACATTGAATTTTTAAAAGATTTTAAATTTAATTACATTATTCTAGATGAAAGCCAGGCCATAAAAAACCCCAATTCAAAGCGCTACAAAGCCGTTCGGCTGCTCAGTTCAAACAATAGATTGGTGCTGACCGGAACGCCCATAGAAAATAACACTTTTGATTTGTATGCCCAACTCAATTTCCTAAACCCGGGATTATTGGGAAATATGGGCCATTTTAAAAACAATTTTTCCGATGCCATTGACAAACAAAAAAACATAGATACGTCAGTTTTGCTGAGTAAAATTATTGCTCCTTTTGTGCTTCGCAGAACCAAAGAAAATGTGGCAAAGGAACTCCCGGAAAAAACCGAAAGCATTATCTATTGTGAAATGGGCAATGAACAACGCAAGGTTTATGAGGCTTTTAAAAATAAATATCGAGATTATCTTTTGAATAAAATTGATGAAAACGGCGTTGAAAAGTCGCAAATGTACATTTTGGAAGGACTCACGAAATTGCGGCAAATTTGCAATTCCACAGCGTTGATAAACGAAGAAGCCGATTATGGGAGCCATTCTGCCAAGCTTGAAATCTTAATGGAAAACATCAAAGAAAAAACAGGAAATCATAAAATATTGGTGTTTTCGCAGTTTGTAAAAATGTTGCAAATTGTAAAAACCAGACTTGATGAAGAACATATCTTATATGAATATCTTGATGGCCAAACAAAAAATCGTCAGGAAAACGTTGGAAATTTTCAAAGCAATGAGAACATTAGGGTTTTTTTGATAAGCCTAAAAGCGGGTGGCTTAGGGTTAAATTTAACGGAAGCCGATTATGTGTTTATTATAGACCCATGGTGGAATCCCGCAGTTGAGAATCAGGCGATTGACAGATGTTACCGCATTGGGCAAACTAAAAATGTGTTGGCGTACAGAATGATTTGTAAAGATACTTTAGAGGAAAAAATAGTGTCGTTGCAACAAAAGAAAAAAGCGGTAGCCACAAGCATTATTTCAATCGATAAAGAAAAAAAATCATTCGATATTAATGAAGTGAAAGAATTATTTAGGTAAATTCTAATAGCCCATTTTAAATTTTGGGTTTTTTATTTTTTAATAATTCATTTATTGAAAACATAAAAAGCCATCCACAAAACATTGAAATGCGTCAAGTTAAAACTTATGCTGCAATAGCCATAAAAAAAGCTGTCTAAAAATTAAAATTTTAAGATAGCTTTTTTTTTAATCGTTTAATCGTGTAGTTGACTTACTTAGACCTTTTAATCTTTTTAATCTCTTAAATTTTAGAACGGACAGGTCGCGACCTGTCCCTACTTTTTAATTGTTTATTGACTTTCCCCTTGCTTAAAAATAACATCAACAGGGATATTGGCATTACTCAGCTTGTCTAAATCACTTTGTAAATCAGTAGGGATTATTCCTTTTTCGTCAACCAATTGGGAAACTCCATCATAATCTCCATTTCCCTGCAAGGTCAAAATTAAGTATGACAATTGTCGCATGGCTTCTTCCATTTTATCATAATTTACTTTATAAGTGCCCTCTTCATTTTTGGTAAAAGCACCTTTTTCCTTAAAGAAATTAAAACGAATCATATTGGCTTTTCCATGGGCGCTTGAATCGCCAAAACGCACTGAACGAAAAATACCAGCCATAAAAGTGGTCATATAATCTTTCATATCGCCCTCCAACTCTCCTTTTTTATGTAATTGTTGCACCATATACAATCCCAATATATCAGCTTTTCCTTCTTCCAAAGCCGAAGCTTGTTCCTTTAATGCGTTTCTAACGGTACTTTTATTGTTGATGGTATTTTTTATGCCTAAAACGTGCGCCACTTCATGAAACATGGTGTTGGCAAAGAAAGCATCAAATGTGATGTATTTTTGTTGGCTTGAATCAATTAAAATATCAGCAATTGGTTTTAAAATAATGTCGAATTTGGCGCGCATGGCATTTTTTAACTGCAACCTTCTTGTCCCTTTTTGCAATTGCACTTCTTCATCATTAGGCAAATTAATAGCGATGGTCTTGCTGCCCGCGTTGCAATCGCCTGCATAATAAACAATGTCATAAGCGTTTAAATCGGAATCAGTCCCTGGAATTTCCGTTTTGTAAGCTTCTGAAACTGGAAGTCCGTTTTGCAATTCAGGCAAAAAACTGGCAAAACGCGCTAATTTATCACTCCAAACCTGATCTTTTATCAGCACATACGCTTCATGAGACGCTTTATACCCAAAAAGCTGGTCTTCATAAGTTTCAATCGGACCAATCACAATATCAAGCGTATTGGTTTTCATATCCATCCAAGCCAAATCGCTGGCTTGGTATTTGTCGTCTAAAAATGCCTGTGCGCGCAATTCCAAATAACTTTTAAGCCCTTCATCATCGGCGAGTTTTGAAGCTCCCAACAATAAGTTCGCAGCCTCTGCAACCTCGTTTTTAAATTGAATATGGTAAGGTATCGTAAACAAATTTCCTGCTTTATTTCTTCTGACAAAAGTGTATAAACTCAATTTGGATATATCTGTAAATGCTTCAAATTCCAATTTTGTCATATCCTTAGGATAAAAATTTGCGCCTGCAGGTTTGCTTCCAACGCCATCAACAAAAGGTTTGTTCCCATCGAGTCTGTCCCAAGGACCATAATTTATTTCGACAAATTTTTTGGTGTCTTCATTAGAAATACTGTCGAAAAGCTGGTTTTTGTCGCCATAGGCTTCAAACCAAAACAATTTATTCATTATTGATGCTGCTTTTATCAAAATCGGCAACATTTTTCGTTCATTTTCAGTTAAAACATTTAAATCTGATGTCAGTTTAAAAGTGGCGTATTTACTCAGTTTCTTTTGCATTTCGGTCCAGTTTTGTTCAACGGTAACTTGTTTTATGGGTTTGCGGGCCTTGTTGCTTTCCTTGCAAGAAAACATCATGATCGCGACAAGGATTATAAGAACTTTTTTCATCTTACAGGTTTATTAATGGCATCCAATATATCCTGAATTCTATTTTCATCTGTATTGTAATTGATGTCGAATAGCGGTTTATCAGGAAACTGTTCTATCATTACAGTCGATGAAGGGAATGCAAATCCAACCCCTAAATTACTGGCCAATTTTAAAATCTTCATGTGTAAAATGTGTTTGGAGGATTGTTCGCTGTTCCAATCCAAATTGACAAAATAAACATTCAAAAGAATGGATAAGGAAGAATCAGAAAATCCGACAAATTCAACATTAAATTGTTCTGTTCTTGTTGAAGGCTCCAATTCAATAATCCTTCTGATACCCAGTACAAAAGCCTCAATAAGTTCGGGAGGCGTATCATAGCGGATTCCCAAATTTGTGGTGTAACGGCGGAAAGAGCGCAAACCTTTATTGTTCACCACCATTTCTGCCAGTTGGCTGTTTGGAATCTGAAAAATTGTAGTGTCGGCCGCTCTCACGGTAGTTGATCTAAAGCCAACAGTTTCAACAGTTCCAACCACTACGCCCGCTTCAATCCAATCACCAATGTGAAATGGCTTGTCCACAAAAATCATAATGGTTCCAATAAAGTTTTTCACTGTGTCTTGTGAAGCCAATGCTACCGCAATACCGCCAATGGAAGCACCAGCAATTACTGTGACTGGATCAACGCCAAAAAGTGTCAAAAATTTAAGTATCCCCAAAAAGATTACGAGGCCCATTAAAAAATTTCTCAACACAGGAACCAGTTGATCATCAAGTTTAGACACGGTTGTTTCGGCGTATTTGGCATAAATACTCATGATTACCAAAACCAATTTCATGAATACATAAATCCAAAAAACAACCATCATGATGTTTATGGCTAAAAGGAGAAAGTTATATACATCAATATGCAATACCAATGAAGGCAATCTCTTTTCTACAAATGCCAATAAAATTAACAAAACAATGGGGCGTGTCAATTTTTTTATAGAAGATTTAATGTCTTCGTTTGATATATTAATGATTAAATGTTGTGATTTATTCAATATCAAAAAAACAATTTTTCTGAGCACAAAAAACAACCCGAAAGAAATCGCAATTAAAATAAACAAGCCAAGAAATTGCCAAAGCTCTACATTAAAAAGTGTTCTGTGTCCTATTTTCGGTATTATTTCCTGCAATTTTTCAGAATACCAAGGATACATCAAATCATAAATTTCTAAAACCTTACTGGAAGTTTCTCTGGAATAATACCAATTATCCTCAATTTTTTCTAGATATATTTCAGGCATTTTACGCGGAAATAATATATACTGATTTCCGCCTTTTGTAGCGGTGGTGTCTGAATACATTTTATTGGTTGGAACCTTGCTAAAATCAACTTTAAGTCCTTTAGCATCCATTATTTTCTTTAATTTAATGGCAATTTCCTGTGCTTCCATACTGTCGTAACCGTAAATTACAGCAGCTGCTTTGTCAGGGTCATAGGAACTGGGTTGTAAAAAATATAAATGGGTGTGAATAGTTGCGTTTGGATTGCTTAAATCAACTTTAACCCTATTTTGGGCAATTAAAGAAGCTGAAAACAATAAAAAAAATAATAATAATTTTTTCATCATTTGAGTTGTTAAAGTAAAAACAAATTTAAGGTTTTAAATTAAAGCCCTAAATTATTATTTAATTCTTTGCTTTATTTTTTTTGAAAAATTTTCCTTTGTTTTTTTTATTGAATGGAATGGCATCATTAAAAGTGTCTTTTGCCTGAACACTTCTATTTTTCTGCCAATTGTTAGTTGAAGGAAGCAATTTTTGCAACAAATCCGTTCTGCCGACTTTTGTAAGGGTGTTTTTAATCCATTGCTGATTTTCCCTTTTATACCAGAAGAAGAATCTGTGTTGGTCTTCTCTTTCCTCTTTGGTCCTCGGCGTTTTTGTTGGTTTTAGCGTATAGGGATGGTAACCGCTGTAATAAATAACCGTAGCAACAGTCATAGGTGTTGGCGTAAAACCCTGAACCTGTTCCAGCTGAAAACCCAAATCTTTGGTTTCGGCTGCCAAATTTGCCATATCTTCCAATTCACTTGCGGGATGGCTGGAAATAAAATACGGAATAAGCTGAAGATTTAGTTTTTTACGAACATTAATGGCGTCAAAACGTTCTTTAAATTTATGGAAATAGGTAAAAGAAGGTTTACGCATCAATTTCAAAACATTTGGTGATGTATGTTCCGGAGCAACTTTTAATCTGCCCGAAACATGGTTTGTCATCACTTCTTCCGTATAAGCGTCCAACTCTTTAGGATCGGCTCTTTTATTGAATTCTGGCACCAATAAATCGTGTCGAATACCGCTTCCGATAAAGGATTTTTTTATCTTTGGATGCCTGTCAACGGCCTTGTAAAGTTCTGTTAGAGGTTTGTGTGAAGTGTCTAAATTATGACAAATCATCGGAGAAATACAAGAAGGCGAAACGCATTTATCACAAATCTCCTGCACCTTTCCTTTCATTTTGTACATATTTGCCGATGGCCCGCCAATATCAGACAAATACCCTTTAAAATCGGACATGTTCGCTACTTTGTCAACTTCTTTTAAGATAGACTCTTGGCTTCTGCTGGCAATAAATTTCCCCTGATGGGCTGAAATGGTGCAAAAACTGCAACCGCCAAAACAGCCACGATGGATATTTATGGAAAATTTAATCATTTCATACGCGGGAATTGGTCCGCGAGAATTGTATTTCGGATGCGGCAAACGCGTGTAAGGCAAATCGAAAGAAGCATCAATTTCGGCTTCCGTCATTGTTTGATAAGGCGGATTAATAACTAAAGTATAGTCACTGACCTCTTGAAAAATTCTGTTTGCTAACAGCTTATTGGATTCCTGCTCAATCACTTTAAAATTTGAAGCGCACAATTTCTTGTCCTTTAAACAAATCTCATGAGAATTGATGGTAACATCATTCCAATTTTTATTTTTTGGTATTTCCTCATTTTTATCAACTAAAAAGGCAGTTTGATTAACTGTTTTTATGCTTGAAAAAGGAACCCCTTTCTTTAATAAATTTACAATTTCATGCAAGGGTTGTTCTCCCATTCCATAAACCAGCAAGTCGGCTTTTGAATCGATTAAAATAGTAGGTTTTAAGGTATCGCTCCAATAATCGTAATGCGTTACCCTTCGAAGTGAAGCTTCAATTCCGCCAATTAAAACTGGCACTTCAGGAAATTTTCCCTTTAAAATAGTTGAATAAATAGTGGTCGCATAATCGGGCCTGAAACCTTTATCTCCGTTTGGCGTATAAGCATCATTGTCGCGTCTTCTTTTACTGGCGGTATAATTGCTTACCATAGGATCCATGCAACCGCCTGTAACGGCAAAAAATAATTTTGGCGTTCCCAATTTGGTGAAATCCTGCAAATTGTCGTGTACACTTGGTTGTGGCACAATGGCCACTCTTAACCCGTAACTCTCCAAAAGTCGGCCGATAACAGCTGCACCAAATGCAGGATGATCCACATAGGCATCACCTGTAAATAATATTACATCCAACTCCTCCCAGCCTCTGAGTTTTACCTCTTTATTTGTGGTAGGCAACCAATCGGAAAGTTTATTCATCATCATATTTTGCAAAAATACGTTAAATATTGCAATCTTTTTTAAAACCCAAAAATGCACCGGGCAGACGCACCAGTTAAAATCTCAAAAAAAATTTATAATCATCCAAAAATAAATCATTTAATACTTGTAAAATAAATTATAATATCGTATATTAATCTGATAATCAACAGTTTAATATATATTTTTTGGTAAGTAAATTAATAGGTATTTTTAGTCAAATAGAAGACAACAGACGCGATTTAAGCAAGCTTCATAGGTTAAATGACATCCTTGTAATGGCAATAATCGCAGTGATTTGTGGAGCGGATACATGGAATAATATTGAAGAATATTGCGAGGCTAAGGAAGAATGGCTTTCTAAATTTTTGAATTTAGAGAACGGAATACCGTCGCACGACACGTTTAATAGGGTGATAAGTTCTATCGACAGCGAACATTCTGAACGTTGTTTTATAGAATGGGTAAGTGAGTTGATAAAAATTACCGATGTAAAAGAAATTGTAAATATTGACGGCAAAACCATTCGTGGCGCAAAACAACACGGGAAGAAATCGCCAATTCATATGGTGAGTGCATTGGCTTACAATAACAATTTGGTTTTAGGCCAGATAAAAGTTTATGAAAAGTCGAACGAGATTACCGCAATTCCAAAGCTTTTAGAAGTTTTGAGTTTAGAAAAGAGCATTGTTATCATTGATGCAATGGGTTGCCAGACGGCTATTGCGGAAAAAATTATTAAAAAAAAGGCTGAATATGTTTTAGCTGTCAAAAACAATCAAGAACAACTGTTTGAAAATATAGAGGATGAATTTAGATTTTCAAAAGAAAAGGAAGTTTTTGAGGATATTGATTTAGATCACGAGCGAATAGAAACCAGAAAATATAGCATTCTATCAAAATTTCAACATATTGAAAATCAACATAAATGGAAAAATTTACAGTCCATTGTAAGAATAGAAAGCACAAGAGAATTTAAAAATAGTGATAAACCCAAAGAAAAATCCGTGCGATATTACATCTCAAGTTTAAAGGTTTCCGCAAAAGAGTTTCAACACATTACTCGCTCTCATTGAAGTATTGAAAATAAATTACATTGGATATTGGATGTGGCATTTTTGGAAGATCAGAGCAGAAAAAGAGACAATAACGCTGCCCAAAACTTTTCGGTACTCACAAAAATAGCTTTAAATCTACTGAAAAATGAAAAAACCGCCAAAGTTGGCGTCAAAGGAAAACGACTTAAAGCAGGGTGGGATAATCAACATTTGGAAAAACTAATTAAATTATGATGCGTTTGCCCTGTGGGATTGGAGAGTCCGGAACTCACATTAATTATTATAAGTATTTTCCAATATTAAACTGATAGCATTTTTAATCCTCTCCATTCCCTCTGGTGTATTTATGTCTATTTCAGAAAAAAGTGTGTCTGTAGATTTTGCGTGCAATACCATATAATAGATGCCAGCCACCAATAATGCCGATATTGCTCTTATATCAATATTTTTACCTTCCAGTTCTTTATCGGTCAGTTCAAAAATCTTAGACCCAAGATGTTCCCTATCCTCACAGACCTCATACATTATCTTTGTTTTTTTACTGATTTCCCATAAAATGAGTTTTTGCATTTCTGCATTGTTGTAAAAATAGTCCAGCTGGTTTTGTAATAGATACTCAATAATCTTTTTTGTATTATGACTATTTTCTACAATCATTTGTTCTGTATTTCCCGATGCAGCAATCCAATAGTCCTTATTTCTAACATAGGTTTCTACCAAGTCATCAACCGAATCAAAATAAATAGTGATAAGGCGACGACTTAAATCAGCTGCTTTTGCGATGTTGGTTGCCGTTAAACCAATATACCCTTTGCTTTTGAGTACTTTTCCAACTGCATCTATAAGCTTTTGTTTTGATCGTTCCTTATCATTTACCTCCCCTTGGTATTTCTTTCTGGACATAATAGCGCTTGTTCCGAGTTTAAAGAATAAAAATATGTTTTTTTAATGTAAAAAACAGTAAGAGTAGGCAAAAGAAATCTTTTTTAAGTAATCTAGCTTCTAAATAGAAGTTTGTTAAGTTTTGGAAATACCCAACTTTTGATTGACATATTCGAATCCGTTTAGAGCCTTATCCAGATGTTCTTTGGTATGGGTGGCCATTAAACTTGTTCGAATTCGGGCATCTTTACGTGAAACACCGGGATATACTATAGCATTGGCATAGACCCCTGCCTTAAGCAGTAATCTTGCAGCATTACCTGTTTTGTGCGCATCGCCTATTTTGACTGGAATAATTGGGGATTCAGTGATTCCTACATCCAACTTCATATCTAAAAGTCCCTTTTTAAAGTACGTTACATTTTCTGAAAGCTTAGCACGCCATTCGGGCTCTTCATCAATTAAATCAAGTGCCACCAACAAACCATTCATTGCAGGTGTGGAATTAGAAGAAAAAACGTATTGACGTGATTGAAATTTAAGGTAATTGATAACTTCTGGTTTAGAAATAATAAATCCTCCAATGTGTCCAAAAGCTTTGCTTAAAGTTCCAGATATGATATCAACTTTATTCAACAAATCAAACATTTCAATCACACCTCTACCTTTTTTGCCTAAAACACCAATACCATGTGCATCATCAACCATAAGGAAAGCACCATAATGTTTTGTGAGTTTATAAATTTCATCCATTTTGGCAAGATCTCCATCCTGGGAATACACCCCATCAATAATTACAATTCGTGTCTGATATTTCGATTGAACCTCAGACAAAGCCCGCTCCAAATAATCAAGGTTGTTATGAGGGAATCTTTTGATATTCGTTTCCAATAATCCTTCATAAACACTTGCGTGTACAGCCATATCCACAATGGCACAATCGTTATTTTTCAACATGGACAGCAAAGTGGCACTATTTGCTGTATAACCTGTTGTGTAAACCATCGAAGATCCTTTAGACCTATCAAAAAAAGTGGACAGTTTATTTTCTAACATGGTATGATATTCATGATGACCACCAATCAATGGCGATGCACCCGCTCCTGTTCCATATTTTTGCAAACCTTCAATAGCCGCAGCTTTAACTTTAGGATGTTGTGTGAAGTTTAAGTAATCATTGGACACAAGGCTAATACATCTTTTAGGTGTTTGCTGAAAAGGAGTGGTTAAAAATATTTCAGGCCCACAACCATCATGGGTTACAAAACCATAATTCATTCGCCCTTCAACTTCCATGTAATCGGTAAAATCCTTAAAATACCCTGCCCTTTGAAAAGCGTTCATATCAGGAATGCTTTCAAAATCTTTAAAACTTGCTTTACTGAAATCAATATTGTAGGTATGTGTCAATGCCATAGGTTGAGGATTTAAAGATATTAAAGATATTAAATTTCCCGTACATGGGATAATTTTTTCAATGAAAAGTTTTAAATAAAAAAACTCTATAAACCCAAATACTTAAAGGTTATTTACATGTATTGAAAATAATATTAAAATTTTAACATAAAATTTTCCCACTATCGGGAAAATATATTAAATTTGTATATAGGATGATATTATTAATACTATGGTAAAGATTTTTCTATTTGCACTTATAACACTTTTAACCTGTTCATGCGTACCAACTCATAAAGTAATTCGCGTAAGCAGTATTTTCTCACAGGTAGATCCTAATGAATTAGGAACCTCTAAAGAAGATTTTATAATGAAATATGGAGATCCGGTAAATAAAGATATAATCAAATTAGATAACACTTTAATAGAGAGTTTGTACTACGTGGAAATAATCGACGATATTGTCTTTACAACACAGTTTACATTTTCAAATAATAGCTTAATCAAACAATCTACTATTATAAATAATAATTCCCGGACTATAGAAAAATTAAAGGATCAAATAAAACGGAATAGACTAATGAATGATTAGGTATAGATGCAAAAGATAATTAAGTAAGTAACCCAAATTTAACTATGTAAAACCTTTATTATGAAAAAAATTTATTTATTAATTTTCACTATGACAATTCTTCTTTCATGTTCGAAAGAGGAAGTTGACCCTCAATTTACTGAACCATCTATGTCAAAAAATGCCGATGTAAAGCAAATTAGTAAGCAAGCTTCTATTCTTAATGATTCCATAATTCCTCTTAATCCAGAAGATTTTCCTGATATAAATATTGAAAACAATGCACTTTCAACTCAAACCTCGGTATTTTCTGATTTGTACCAATTGGATGGTATAGAGATCTTCATAAAATCGAAAAATTCTTATTTTGGAAAAAATACACTCCAATCTACGGGAAAAGGACAAGAAGTTATTTTAGCTCCCTATTCAGGAACAAATAATGCACAACTTTTTTATTTTCAATTTCTACCTCCATCAACAGGTATTTCTTATCTAATATACTCCTATAATGAACAAGCTCCAATTGGTGCAGGATCATATTCAAGTGATCCAGACAATTATGTCCTTTATACACGATCTTCAGGAAATTCAAGTCTGTTCGGATTTTCTTGGGATTTTTATTTAAATGCCAATAAAGATGGTTATATAATAGAGAATCAGGATCTTATTGGCTCTGGTTCTGGGGGATACTGGGATATTTTCTATTATGCTTTGCAAAGTCGTAGTGGGAATTTGAGTTTTATTAAAAGAAACAACAGTTCAATTTATCAACAATTTAATTTTATACCTAACGATCAATTTACTGTTGAGGAAGTGACCCTTGATTATAGTTATACTAATATAACACAATCATTTCCTCTAATATTAAAGACGGGAACAGCTGTAAATAACACAACCAACAATATGGCACAGACTCTGACCTTTTCTGAGACAAGAGAAGAAGGAACCTCTTTTGAGGAATCTAGTGGAATATCTACTACGAAAACTGGGGAAGTAAATGTTGGGGTTACACTTTTCGAAGTTGTAAAAATTGGAGGAAGTTATACTATCCAGCAGGGTGAACAGGAAACTGTCGCATATAGGGAAAGTAGTAGCAGGAGCATTACTGCAACTGATTCATACAATTTTATTGTACCACCCAATACCTCTGTTACTTATAATTTCGTAGCGATGAAACATAAAGTGGATATAGGATATACTGTTAAATTAAAAGGAGTTCAAACAGAAAAACTAATGAATATTTCAGGTATATATGAAGGTGTAGATTATTCTTCTACATATCTGGAAGTTACCGAGACTCCTATTGGTACTAGAAGTATGGGATTAAGTAAAACTTATATTGTATATCCCAATCCTAAAGAGGGTAGCTAAAACTCAAATTATTTCTTACATTAGAGGCTATAATTTGAATAATATAGCCTTTTTTTACTTTCTAATCCTTTAATATAAACAAAATGAGGTCCTTATTATATTTATTCCTAGTAATTTATTTTTCTTTTTCTATAGGTTGTAGTAATGATGACGACCCAGAAGCAGCAAACATGTATAAGGTAGAAAATATGGAATTCTATCTTTCTGAAGATGATACTGTTTACTCTGTTATTGATCGACTGGATACCATTACTTATGTGAACCGTAGTACGTTCTCCTTACCAGATACAACTTTTTATCCCTATAAATCCTTAAGAGATAGTTTATTTATAGAATTGGACACGCCATTCGAGGAAGAATTGTTGCTCCAGGATTCTTTGGGCTTTAACCGCATGGAAATAAGAAGCGACAGAAAAGTTGGATATTTAGTATCACAAGACTCTACCTATATATCTAAATTTCCTAGTTCCCTTTTACTTCCGCTACATAATGTCAATGTGAACGTTACATTCACACCAAGCCCTAATACCAGGTATGATATTACAGGGGCATACTGGCGGGATAGATACAGTATTAGCTTTAGCGCAGAAGCAATTAATATAAAAAACCAAGAACCAATCTTGTTAAGCGGGAAACTGCGATATTCTACTGTTAGAACTTGGAGCGAGGGGGGAGCTGATGATGATACTCCATTAATAACTACATTATTAATTTCTGAAGTTGAATGAACTACCTCGAGGCAGAGTCATCGAGGTATCAAGCGGAAAGAATTTATTTTCAGTTTGATGAAAACCTAAGGTTTTCAAACTTTCCACTAAACCCCGGCGCAGAGCATCGAGGAATTCTATAGATTAAAACTATTAGCCACGAGAATTAATATGTTCACATTACTGTAGCACAAACTAAATTATAGAGGTCAAATATGTTAATGTAGTGGATTAATATTTATTCCTACCCAACTTTGGGATTTTGAACGGAACAATTTGTCTAATTTTTGGCATAAGGCTATCTTAGCATCTTAAAAAAGTGATGTTAATTTTATCAAAACTTTAAAAAAATGAAATTACTGCGTTTATTTACCCTGTTTTTTTACCTATTTACTTTATCTCGTGCAACAGCGATGACGATGATGATATATCTCAGATACAGCCCCCCACAAGCTTGATCCAAATGGAGGGGGAAGGGGGGAGCACAGAGGTCTCCTTTACAGGTGCCGGTTGGAAGATCACCGGGGTAACCAATACAAATGGCAATGTTGGAATAAGCGGAGACCGTTACTCCATTGATGATGAACTTATTCGCGAAAACTATAAATTATCGCTGGAAGGGCTCTGAAGAATGGAGGCTTTTGGCGGAAGCAAGGGTTTTGTCATCACCAGAAATACCCCCACTTCCCTCAATATCGAATTGAAGGAGAACAGTTCCGGTGAGGACTTCAATTTTACAATAGACCTTCAATCCGGGGATGAATCAAAAAAGATCACTATTGAACAAAAGAAATCACAGGGGTATAATTTCAAAAGCATTGAATACGCCCTAAAGGAAAATGATGGCGATTAGCTTTTTATAAGAAATGGCGTAGGTTACAAATTCAGCATCCCTTCACCTCAAGATTTTTCCTTTTCCCCTTTCAACGGAATAGAGATCAACAGGAAGACCTATTTTAAGAGCAATGAGAAGGACGCATTCGTCTGGCTTAAAAACGACTCCGTCAGGGTCAAAGTCCCATCCTCTATCAATAATGCGAATATTTATATCACCGGGCAAAAAGAGGTCTATACAAACCTGACAACTAAGTTTGACCATGGATTTGAGCAAACGGAAACGGTAACCATCCTTTCAGGGCAGTCCGAGTTCTATACCCAGATCCAATTCCACAAACGCACAGTCTCCTATACTTTATATCTGACCAATAAAAGAACGGGAGAAGAAAAGACGATAGAAGGTAAGTGGGTCGAGATCGCTCCAACAGGTAAATATGACATCAAGTGGAAAAACTAGGTCGAGCAGTAAATAACTGAAATTATTTATAACGAATTAAAGTACTACTTTTTAGAAGTTAAATTAGTTGATAATTAGTGATTTAAAGTGAAAGCTTGACATGAAACTGGCTCTCCCATTCAACTATCTCCTAAAATTAGGATAATTCCTTTTGTAAATTATTTTTTAACAAAACAAAAATTCTACCTACTAAATCAGGAAATACCAGATT
>DAIQBF010000030.1:4630-20848 GCA_036781305.1 Lutibacter sp. | reverse complement strand
GCGGTTTTAATTGACCTTTTTGGAATGACAAAATAAAGGCATTAAAGTCTTAATAGTATTTAAATCCCCTCGCGCTAGCGGAAGTTTAATAGCTGATATTTTATGGCAAATATCCAAGTTGCGTTAAGGATTGAAGAGGAAATTCTTTTTAGCGATTTTTCATCGCTAAAAAGATTGGAACGGAAAGCCTGACCCTTTAGGGAAACGCCCAAAATATCATTGCTGCATTGATGTATTTAGAATATCGCCGCTATTGATTTGATAAATAATTTGTTTATAACAAAATAACATTTTTATATTTGCGCCCTAAGCTGGATTTTAAAAATAGAAACTGAGTTATTAACAAACATGATAAAATTATTTGCACGATTTATTTTGTACACCATTTTTGGTTGGAAAATTATTGGAAGTTTTCCAAAA
This sequence comes from Lutibacter sp., assembly GCA_036781305.1. Classification (GTDB taxonomy): domain Bacteria; phylum Bacteroidota; class Bacteroidia; order Flavobacteriales; family Flavobacteriaceae; genus Lutibacter. The sequence continues at coordinate 20,428 of DAIQBF010000030.1, read as the reverse complement.
TCTTTAAAAAAATATGTCATAATTGCTGCTCCGCACACACACTGGTTCGATTTTCCTTTAGGAGTTGCCATTAAATACGGGGAAAATTTGCTGGCAAATTTTATATGAAAAGCCTCCTTGTTTAAACCGCCATTCGGATTTATATTTAAGTGGCTGGGCGGAATGCCAATTGATCGAAGTAAAAGCAGCAATAAAGTTGAAGCCATAGTTGACATTTATAATTCCCATGAAAATTTTATATTGGTATTGTCTCCAGAAGGAACACGTAAAAAAGTGGCGGATTGGAAGACCGGATTTTATTATATTGCGAAAGGCGCAAAGGTGCCTATTGTGATGATTGCATTCGACTTTAAAAATAAAGAAGTTAAAGTTGCTGAACCTTATTATTTAACAAATCATAAGGAAAACGACTTTAACTTCTTTCATAAATTTTATGCAGGCATTCTGGGTAAAATTCCAAAAAACTTTTAAGCTTTATAAAAAGGTAGTTTTACCAAAACGGCCGGTATTGCTTTATTTCTAATTTGTATGAAAATTTTTGTGCCAAGTTTGGCATAAGCACTTTTCACATAACCCATTCCGATGCCTTTTTTAAGAGTCGGACTCATAGTTCCCGAAGTTACCACGCCAATATTTTCGCCGGCTTCATTCACTATTTCATAATCATGGCGCGGAATTCCTTTTTCCGTAAGCTCAAAAGCGATTAATTTTTTTGAAACGCCTTCCGCTTTTTGTTTTTTTAAGGCCTCAGAATTGGTGAAATCTTTTGTGAATTTTGTAATCCACCCCAAACCAGCTTCAATAGGCGAGGTGGTGTCATTTATGTCGTTTCCGTATAAACAAAATCCCATTTCCAAACGCAAAGTGTCTCGAGCAGCCAAGCCAATTGGCTTAATTCCCAATTTTTCACCCGCTTTAAAAATGGCGTTCCAAATATGTTCTGCATCTTTATTTTTAAAGTAAATTTCAAATCCGCCAGAACCCGTATAACCTGTGGCAGAAACAATTACATTTTCAATGCCGGCAAAAGTTCCTGTTTTAACCGTGTAATATTCCATGGCTGATAAATTAATATCCGTTAACGGTTGCAGCGCTTTGGTGGCATCTGGACCTTGAACAGCCAATAATGACATTTCATCTGAAACGTTGGTCATTTCAACACCCAAATCGTTGTGTTTTGAAATCCAATTCCAGTCTTTTTCAATATTTGAGGCATTCACCACCAAAAAATAAAGTTCTTCAGTAATTCTGTAAACCAATAAATCATCCACAATTCCGCCATCATTGTTGGGCAAACAACTGTATTGGATTTTTCCGTCAACCAAAACAGATGCATCATTTGAGGTTACTTTTTGAATCAAGGCCAAGGCATTTTTTCCTTTTAAGTAAAATTCGCCCATGTGCGAAACATCAAAAACACCAACGCCATTTCTAACGGTTTCATGTTCTATGTTAATTCCTTCATATTGTACAGGCATCATATAGCCTGCAAACGGCACCATTTTAGCGCCTAATGACTCGTGAATATGAGTTAAAGCAGTATTTTTCATTTGTTGTCTTTTATTGTTTTTTATTTGTCAAATGGAACGCTTAGAATCTTTTTTTTTTCTGATAGATTATTTTGTTGTAGGCGTTTCATCTGTTTAAATTTATTTTTTTGTTGGTACAGATGCTGTTCGCCATTAATCATTCTGCTGTGTATCAAAATTTGTTTTGCTCGTTTCATCTGTTTAAATTTTATTTTTTAATGGTACAGATGCAGTTCGCCATTAATCATTCTGCTGTGTATCAAAATTTGTTATGGCTCGTTTCATCTTATTTATTTCGAAATTGAATGTTAAAGTTACTCTTTTAATTGGATTTTTAAAGAAATAAAAGGGTAATTATCCCCTAAAAAAAAGGGATATTACCCTAATCCCAAACAACAAATACTAAATATTTTTGACAAAACAAATGCTAAAAAATGCTTTTTAGAAAATATATAAATACAAAAAAACAACGGCGAATTATAGCAGGAGTGATTATATTAATTCTGGTAAGCTTAAATTTTTACCTATTAAATAAAGTGATTTCCAGTTCAAAAATTCAAAAGTCCCCAGAAAAAAATATAAGAATATAACCATAAATATAATTGTCTATTAATACCCACAAGTATTTTATTTAACCCAAATTAGCGCATTTTAAAAATCGATTTTGGGGTTGATTTTAATGAGGGTTGCTTTCGAGCAACCTTTTTTTTTGTTTTAAAATACACATATTCATGTTGAAAATTTATCTTTGCACATTAAAACAAATGAAAAAATGACTCATGTTCGTGTGCGATTTGCGCCTAGCCCAACCGGGCCTTTACATATTGGCGGTGTAAGAACTGCCCTTTTTAACTATTTATTTGCCAAAAAACATAAGGGAACTTTTATTTTACGCATTGAAGATACCGATCAAACCCGTTATGTCCCAAATGCTGAACAATATATTATTGATGCCTTAAACTGGTGCAATATTCCTTTTGATGAAGGACCTGGTAAAAATGAAAAATTTGGGCCTTATCGCCAATCCGAACGCAAACATATTTACAAACAGTATGCAGAAAAATTGGTTGAAAACGGAAAAGCCTATTATGCTTTCGACACCAATGAAGAACTGGATTTTCACAGAATTGATCACGAAGAAAAAGGAAAAACCTTTATCTACAACTGGCATAACAGGGCAAAACTGACAAATTCTATTTCCTTGTCCAAAGAAGAAGTTGCCAAAAAAATTGCCAACGGCGACAAATATGTGGTGCGTTTTAAAATGCACAATCCAATACTTGAAGAAACTGAATCCACCATTGAAACTGTTGATATGATTCGGGGAAATGTTTCCTTCAGAACAGCTATTTTGGACGATAAAATATTGTTTAAAAGCGATGGAATGCCAACCTATCATTTGGCAAACATTGTTGATGACCATTTGATGGAAATTACCCACGTTATTCGTGGGGAGGAATGGTTGCCTTCGCTTCCGCTACATATATCATTGTATGAAGCTTTTGGCTGGAACGCTCCTGAATTCGCGCATTTACCCCTCATTTTAAAACCTGTTGGAAAAGGAAAATTAAGCAAGCGTGATGGCGATAAACTTGGATTTCCGGTATTTCCATTGGCGTATAAAAACGAAGAAACGGGAGAAATATCACGTGGTTATAGAGAAGATGGTTATTTTGCCGATGCATTTATAAATATGTTGGCACTTTTGGGATGGAATCCCGGAACGGAACAGGAAATTTTTACTTTGGAAGAACTTTGTGACACTTTTACCATAGAACGCGTAAGCAAAAGCGGTGCAAAATTTAGTCCCGATAAAACCAACTGGTTCAACCAACAATATATGTTGTTAAAATCAAATGAAGAATTGGCTGCACTTTATATGCCAATTTTAGCTGAAAAAGGCATTAAAAAGGACAAAGAATTTGTGATAAAGGTTGTTTCCTTAATTAAGGAACGCGCCACTTTTGTCGCCGATTTTTGGGAATTGAGCAATTTCTTTTTTGAATCTCCAACCATATATGACGAAAAAGCGGTTAAAAAACAATGGAAAGAGGATACGGCTGAATTGATGAAAGAATTGATTGGAATTATTGAAACTGTGAAAGATTTTAATTCCCTAAATTTTGAAACCAAAGTTAAAGAATGGATAACCGCCAAAGAAATTGGTTTTGGAAAAGTGATGCAGCCTTTTAGACTAAGCTTGGTAGGAGAATTAAAAGGTCCGCACCTATTTGATATTGCCGAAATGATAGGCAAAGCAGAAACAATTAACAGAATAAATAAAGCAATTAATACACTTTAAAATCAAACTACTTTTTTGTACCTTTAAACCTTCATTAATCCTTTAAATTAAAAAAATGATTGGAACTTATATTGCCATTTTTATTCTAGTTGTACTTGTTGGCTCTGGATTATTCACCGTAAAACAACAAACAATTGCCATTGTTGAACGCTTTGGTAAATTTCAAAGCACAAAAAGCCCAGGTTTACAACTTAAAATACCGCTTATTGACAAAGTTTCGGGACGTGTAAATTTACGTGTACAACAATTAGATGTAATTGTAGAAACCAAAACTAAAGATGATGTTTTTGTACATCTAAAAATTTCAGTGCAATTTTTAATTAGACCGGATCACGTGTATGACGCATTTTATAAGCTTCAAAATCCTCATGAACAAATTACCGCATTCATTTTTGATGTTGTGCGTGCCGAGGTTCCTAAAATGATTTTGGATGATGTATTCGAAAAGAAAGAAGAAATTGCTTTGGCGATACAACGAGATTTAAAAGAAGCGATGCTTAATTATGGTTATGATATCATTAAAGCATTGGTTACCGACATTGATCCCGATGAAAAAGTAAAAATTGCCATGAACCGTATCAATGCGGCTGATCGTGAAAAAATTGCAGCACAACATGAAGGTGATGCGCAACGTATTTTAATTGTTGAAAGAGCTAGAGCCGAAGCTGAAAGCAAACGTTTACAAGGAAGGGGTATTGCAGACCAACGCAGAGAGATTGCACGCGGTTTGGTAGAGAGTGTTGATGTTTTAAATAAATCCGGAATCAACAGCCAAGAAGCATCCGCTTTAATAGTGATAACGCAACATTATGACACGTTACAAAGCATTGGATCCGACTCTAGATCCAATTTAATATTATTGCCTAACAATCCAAATGCGGCGAGTTCTATGTTGACTGATATGGTTGCCGGTATGGTTGCCGCCAATAAAATAAATGAATCTACCAATGAAGTTGATTCCAAAAAATCGAAAAAATAAATTTATAAAGCAAAAAAACCTGTGCAAAAGCACAGGTTTTTTTTAATCCTATATTATTATTCAGGACTAAACAATTATGTAATTATTCTTTATTCTTTTGAATCCTTTTTTTTATCTTTCTCATCATTTTCATCTTGAGTCGCTTTTTTGAACTCCTTTATGCCGCTCCCAAGTCCTTTCATTAATTCTGGCAATTTCTTTCCGCCAAACAACAATAAAATTGCCAAACCGATAATTATCCATTGCCAAGGACCTACCATTCCTAAGAAAATATATAATGCATTCATAATTTTAAAATTTAGAGTTACAAAGATAGTAATTTAATCAAAACGAACTTTAATTTTTATCTTTAATGGTTCCGCCAACCATAATTTTGGTTTTTAAAACCTCCGGTGTTCCTTTGTAGTAAATTGAACCGCCAAAACGCACATTGGCATCTAATAATTCCGAAATATTAACCTCAACATTTGCCCCTGAAGCCGAAGTAGCTATTGCTTGTTTGCTTTGCAAGCCATATGCGCTGTAAATACCGCCTGTGGTGGCTTCAACAGTTTGGCTTTCAGTGGATCCAACTAATGAAATAATCCCGCCGGAAACACTTTTAACAGTTAGGTATTTAGTGTCGATATCCAATTTAATTTTTGCGCCTTCCTGTGCCTTAACCTCTAAATGTTGTTGTTTAATAACTTCTTCCGAGACAATTGAAGCCCCTTCATTGGCGTCCAAAACGGTGATATCATTAACATAATAAAGTATAATTTTTACATCTTCTGCGATAAATCCCTTAGGAAATTTCAGTCTGATTTTTAATGTTCCGTTTGAATTCTTAACAGAAACTTCTGTTGCTTTGGATCCAGATATTTCGATTTTTGCAGATGGGGATTTTTGTAATTCAACAGACAAGCCATTAAACACTTTAACGGTATTGAAATCTCCCAACATTGTCGTAATAGGTTCCTGCGCAAACAGTGTTGCGGAAAATAAAATAAGTAATAAAGTTATTTTTTTCATCTGTTTAATTTTTATTTTTTTGTTGGTACAGCTGCTGTTCGCCATTAATCAATCTGCTGTGTATCAAAATTTGTTATGGCTCATTTCATCTGTTTAAATTTTATTTTTTAGCGGTAACAGCTGCTGCCTGCCTACCGCAGGCAGGTTCGCCATTAATCATTCCTTTGTGTATCAAAATTTGTGAGGCTCGTTTCATTTGAATGTTATTTTTTATCTTTAACCATCAAAAACAGCAATAATTGTACCTCAATTGTTAATTATTTATTAATCTTTTCAAGCAAGGTGAAATCCAAATGTTTTCGTTCTAAATCGGTATGTTTCACCTTAATTAAAACTTGGTCCCCTAGTTGATAAAGATTGTTGGAAGATTGACCTACCAAGGCATATTGTTTCTCGTCAAAAATGTAAAAATCATCTTTAATCTCGCGAATTCTACACATTCCTTCACAGCCATTTTCAATGATTTCAACATAAATTCCCCATTCTGTCACTCCGGAAATAACACCTATGAACTCTTGATCCATATGTTTTTCCATATATTTAACCTGCATGTATTTGATAGAATCACGTTCTGCATTTGTGGCCAATTGTTCCATTTCAGAGGAATGTTTGCATTTCTCTTCATAGATTTCCGCTTTTGGCGATTTACCGCCCAATAAATAATGTTGCAATAATCTATGGGTCATCACGTCAGGATATCTTCTGATCGGTGAGGTAAAATGGCTGTAATAATCGAATGCCAATCCGTAATGCCCAATATTATCAGTGGTATAAACCGCCTTACTCATGGTTCTTACCGTTAAAGTTTCAATCATATTTGCCTCGCTTTTTCCGTTCACATCGCTCAATAATTTATTTAAGGAGGCAGCGGTTGATTCTTTGCTCGAGGTGTCAATTTTATTGCTATAGCCAAACTTGCTTACAATGGTTTGAAGCGCAGCCAATTTATCTATATTTGGTTCATCGTGAACCCTGTATATAAAAGTATTTTTACTTGGAACTCCTTTACTTTTGCCCACAAATTCGGCAACTTTTCTATTGGCCAATAACATAAATTCTTCAATTAATTTATTGGCTTCTTTTGCCTCTTTGAAATAAACGCCGGTCGGCTCAGAATTTTCATCCAAAATAAATTTCACTTCTGCCCTGTCAAATGTGATGGCACCTTGCTGCAATCGTTTTTTACGAAGAATTTTAGCCAATTCATCCATTTTTAAAACAGCGGCAACTATTTTTGATTCAACAGTATATGATTTTCCTGAAATAGAAACTTCCTGTGAAATTGTCCCTTCTTTTGATTCAATTATTTCTTGTGCTTCTTCATAAGAAAATCGTTGATTGGAATAGGTGACTGTTCTCCCAAACCATTCATTTACAACATGGGATTTGTTATTTATTTCGAAAACAGCTGAAAAAGTCAGTTTTTCTTCATTTGGACGCAAGGAACAAACGCCATTGGACAATACTTCTGGAAGCATTGGAACCACGCGATCTACCAAATAAACCGAAGTTGCCCGGCTATAAGCCTCATCATCTAAAAAAGTATTTTCATGCAGATAATGAGAAACATCTGCAATATGGATTCCAATTTCATAATTCCCGTTTTCCATAATTTCAAACGACAACGCATCATCAAAATCCTTCGCATCTTTTGGATCAATGGTAAAAGTAAGGTCTTTTCGCATATCTCTACGCTTAGCGATCTCGTCTTCGGTAATTTCCACAACAAGTTTTGCAGCTTCATTTTCAACTTTTTCATCAAACTTATAAGGCAAACCATATTCTAAAAGTATGGAGTGAATTTCAGTGTCGTGATCGCCTGGTTTTCCTAAAACTTCCAAAATTTCACCGAAAGGATTTTTTGAATTTTCGGGCCAATCAACCATTTTTACCAATACTTTTTCACCGTGTTCAGCACTTTTAAGTTTGTTTTTCGGCACAAAAATATCAGAGTACATTTTTGAATCGTCAGGAATTACAAATCCAAAATTATTACTCAACTGCAATACGCCAACAAACTCTGTTTTTGCGCGTTTGATAATTTCAACAACATCCCCTTCTTCCCTGCTATTTTTTTGACGTTTGTATAAATATATTTTTACGGTATCCTTATGTAAAGCCCTGTTTAAATTTCTGGCAGGAATATAAATATCATGGTCAAGTTCATCACAAATAAAATAGCCGTTACCATTCGTGGTTGCATCAATGGTACCTAAATAATATTTTGAAAGCACCGCTATTTTATACTTGCCTCGCTCGGTTTCTTCAATCTTTTTTTGGGATTTTAACGCTTCTAATTTTTGAATAATTTGATTTCTTCCGTAGGTATCCGCAATTTCTAATTTGGCGCAGATTTGACGGTAATTGAAACTTTTATCGGGAGATTGATTTAATATTTTTGATATTTTTTGGGTCAGATCTTTGATCTCATTTCCTTTCTTTTTGTGGAATTCTTTTCTTTTCGACATTGATTTTATGCTCTTTTATTTTATTCAAAAGTACAATTATTTGTCCTAAATTAATTATTAAATGTTTATATAAATTACAAGTTGTACTTTTATAGCTTAAAATTTTACAATTATTATGAATGAAGATTGGCAAGTTATCTTACCAAAAGAATGCATTTTATTGTTCTTTTTATTAAAGGTTAAAATTTAAGTTTTAATGTTATCAACATCTTATATTATAATAAAATCTTTAATTTAAAAATTTAAAAATAATTGTTGTTTATGGTAGTGTGTTAATAAGTACAATAAATTTATCGGTTTAAATTTTTACAGTTCACTTATTAAAAGATATAAACAGTTTATAAAAATTTAACCCATTAAAAATCAATCAAATTATATAGGTTATAAACAATCTAAAAAAAGCTATTATTGAATATTTATTAATAAGTATTCTGCTTCAAAATGTTTACAATAGCCTTTAAAATTGTTCAAAACTAAATTTAGAAAAAGATAAAAATAGTTGCACAGCAATTATGGGTTTTTGCATTACAACATTCAAATTACATATCAAAAATTACTTTTCAAATTTAAGCCTATAGTTATTCACAAATCGGTTTTATGATAATGTAGTTGCAAATCAATATATTAAAAAAAGCTATTAACAATTATATTTTTAACCGTTAATAACTATGAATTTGTATTTTTGTACCATATTAATGTATCAATAATCTACTTATGACCATCGCAATTGGAAATGATCACGCAGGAACCCATTACAAATTTGAAATTATAAAAAAACTGGAGGAAAAAGGGTATAAAGTAGTAAACTTTGGAACCGATACAGAAGACAGCATGGATTATCCGGACACTGTTCATCCGGTTGCGAATGCTGTGGAAAGTGGTGAAGCGGATTTTGGCATTACGCTTTGCGGCAGCGGAAACGGCGCTCAAATGGCGGCTAACAAACATCAGGGAATTAGAGCTGCGCTGTGTTGGAACAATGAATTGGTGGTACTTGCCCGCGAACATAACAACGCTAATGTGCTGAGTATTCCGGCGCGTTTTGTTTCCTTACAGCAGGCTTTGGGTTTTGTGGAACTTTTTTTGACCACTGAATTTGAAGGCGGCCGACACCAAACAAGAATTGATAAAATACCTTGCTAACTGGAAAATAGGGACAGGTCGAGACCTGTCCATTCAAAAATTAAATCGCAATTCAAAAATGGGTCAAAACCATCACCACGAACATCCAACGTTAACGGGAAAAAATTTACTTTTCTCCATCATCTTAAACATTGTAATTACGGTTGCTCAAATTATTGGTGGCGTAATTTCTGGGAGTTTGGCTTTAATTTCTGATGCTGTCCATAATTTTTTCGATGTTATTTCTTTAATAATAAGTTATAGCGCCAATATACTCACACGCAGAAAAAAGCAGACTTTAGAATATACTTTTGGCTATAAAAGAGCTGAAATGATAGCCGCATTTTTTAATGCGGCAACTTTAATTGTAATTGCTGTTTTTTTGGGTATTGAAGCGGTAAAACGTTTTTCTGAAGTTCATGAAATTAAAAGCGACTTGGTAATTTGGTTGGCTATTTTAGGAATTTCCGCAAATGGCTTGAGTGTTTTATTATTAAAAAATGACGCAAAAAGCAACTTGAATATGAAAAGCGCTTATCTGCATTTATTGTCAGATATGCTAACTTCAGTAGCCGTTTTAATTGGCGGTTTACTCATGAAATATTACCAAATTTATTGGATTGATGCCTTATTAACCTTAATAATTTCAATCTATTTAATTTATATGAGCTGGGATATTTTAATAGATTCCCTAAAAATTTTAATGCTTTTTTCGCCATCACACATAAAAATAGAAGAGGTTGTTGAAGAAGTGCAAAAAGTAACAGGCATAAAAAACATCCACCATATCCATGTTTGGCAATTAAATGATCACGAATCTCATTTTGAAGCACATTTGGAATTTAACACAGATATTAAGTTATCGGAATTTGATTTTATTTGTGAAGAAATTGAAAAATTGTTGTTGGAAAAGTTTCACATTCAGCATTGTAATTTACAGCCTGAATTTAATAGAAACGACGCTAAAGAAATTATAATACAAGACTAAAATGCTCACTATTTTAACAAAATCATTTGCTGAATTGTCAACCAAAGAATTGTATGATATTTTGCAATTGCGCGCTGAAGTTTTTGTGGTTGAACAAAATTGCGTATATCAGGATATCGACGGAAAAGACCAAAATGCATTGCATATCATCGGATTTAAAAATGATAAAATTGTGGCTTATAGCCGAATTTTTAAACCGGGAGACTATTTTGAAAAAGCGGGCATTGGTCGCGTTGTGGTCGCTGCCAACGAACGTAAATTTGGCTATGGCCATATTATTTTTCAACATTCGGTAGAAGCTGTTGAAACACATTTTAGGGAAACTTCCATAAAAATATCGGCACAATTATATCTAAAAAAATTTTACGAATCTCATGGGTTTATTCAAGTTGGTGAAGGTTATTTAGAAGATGATATTCCGCATATTGCCATGATAAAAAGCTAAATGAATGAGCAATCCGAAAGTAAAAATAATCGGCATTAAAAATTTGTCGAACGCACATTATAAACTTGATAAAGTTGATTTTGAGTTTCAAACAAAAAACGGTGAATGGCAAACCCAAAGCAGGGAATGTTATAACAGAGGTGACGGTGCAGCGATTTTATTGTACAATCCTGCTAAAAATACGGTAATTCTCACCAAACAATTTAGAATGCCAAGCTATTTAAACAGCAATGCCACCGGAATGATGATTGAAGTCTGCGCCGGTTTATTAGATGAGGACAATCCTGAAGTTTGTATCATAAAAGAGGTTGAAGAAGAAACTGGTTTTAAAATATCCAATCCCAAAAAAGTATTCGAATTGTACTCAACACCTGGTGCTGTCACAGAAAAAATACATTATTTTGTCGCTGAATATAGCGATGAAATGAAAATAAGTGCCGGTGGTGGTTTGGAAGAAGAACAAGAAGAAATTGAAGTGTTGGAAATTAATTTTGACACTGCATTAAAGATGGTTTCAAAAGGGGAAATAAACGATGCTAAAACAGTGATTCTTCTTCAATTTGCAAAACTGAACTCCTTAGTATAAATTGTATTTTTTGTTCATACTTATTTATAATTATGGTAAAAGCTACCATACTTTTTTATAATTTAGCGGCAAACTATTTTAACTCATTTTATTAAAATTATGGCAGAAGACAAAGAAAAAGTTGCAAAATTAAAAGCATTGCAACTCGCATTAGATAAATTAGACAAAACCTACGGAAAAGGGACAGTAATGAAAATGGGCGATGTTGCCATAAGTGATATTGATGCCATTTCAACAGGTTCATTGGGATTAGATATAGCATTAGGCGTTGGCGGTTATCCGCGAGGAAGAGTCATTGAAATTTACGGACCTGAATCATCGGGGAAAACAACTTTGGCCTTGCACGCCATTGCTGAAGCCCAAAAAGCCGGCGGCATTGCGGCATTTATTGATGCTGAACATGCTTTCGACCGATTTTATGCGCAAAATCTAGGCGTTGATATTGATAATTTGATTATTTCCCAGCCAGATTTTGGGGAGCAAGCATTAGAAATTGCCGACAATTTAATCAGTTCTGGTGCCATTGACATTGTGGTAATTGACTCTGTGGCAGCACTTACGCCAAAAAGTGAAATTGAAGGCGAAATGGGCGATTCTAAAATGGGTTTGCACGCGCGACTCATGTCGCAAGCACTTCGTAAATTAACGGGAACTATTCACAAAACAAATTGTACCGTAATATTTATCAACCAGTTGCGTGATAAAATTGGCGTGATGTTTGGAAATCCAGAAACGACAACCGGCGGGAACGCATTGAAGTTTTATGCATCGGTACGTTTGGATATTAGAAGAAGAACTCAAATTAAAGATGGGGAAAAAGTTATTGGAAACAGCACCAAAGTTAAAGTGGTAAAAAACAAAGTTGCACCGCCTTTTCAAGTAGCGGAATTTGACATTATGTACGGACAAGGTATTTCTAAAACTGGTGAAATATTGGATTTGGGCGTAGAATTTGGCATTGTGAAAAAAAGTGGCTCTTGGTTTAGCTACGGTGAAACCAAATTGGGCCAAGGACGTGATGCGGTAAAACTTCTGATAAAAGACAATCCGGAACTGGCAGAAGAACTGGAAACAAAGATCAAAGAACTCATCAATAAAAATGATTAGTTTAGAAATCTTTTGATAAAGACAAATAAAAAAAGGAGGTAAATTAAAAATTTGCCTCCTTTTTTAATGTGGTCTATCCAAAAAAAATTGTAATAATAAGTTGGATATCAGTCTAAAAACAATTTTTTTTACTAAGCAATAATAGTTTAACTTTGCCAAAAATAAAATACGATTCAAACCATTTTTCTAACATTAGCCCTTCTTATTTCTTTTGAAAAAAAGTAACGTAAAAACATTGTTCGGAAGAACAGATATTGTTAATTTCCCTAAACTTGAGCTGTTTAATATCGATATTAAAGTCGATTCAGGAGCGTTTACATCCAGTTTTCACTGTCATAGCATTCAGGAAGAAAATGGAATTTTAAAATGTCAGTTTTTAGATCCTAAACACGAAAAATACCACGAAAAATATTTTATATTCACTGAGTTTACCCAAAAAAACATTAAAAGTTCCAACGGAATTATAGAGAACAGGTATTTAATTAAAACAGAAATACTCATTTTTAATGAAATTCATTCCATTGAGCTTTCCCTGACAGAAAGAGGTTCAATGAAGTTCCCTGTATTGTTGGGAAGAAAATTTCTGTCAAAAAAGTTTATGGTTGATACTTCTAAAAAAAACCTGTCATTTAAAAATATAATCATTAAAATTTAATATGAAAATTGTTGTTTTATCAAGAAACCCTAATTTATATTCCACAAGGAGACTAGTTGAAGCCGGAAAGGCCCGAAATCATGAAATGTTGGTGGTGGACCATTCAAAATGTGATATTATTATTGAAAAGAAGAAACCGGCAATAAGATATAAACACGAATTACTTAAAGATATAGATGCCGTAATACCAAGAATTGGCGCTTCTGTAACTTTTTTCGGAACAGCAGTGGTGCGTCAATTTGAAATGATGAAGGTTTTTACAGCCATTGAATCTCAGGCATTAATGCGCTCAAGAGATAAATTGAGAAGTTTACAAGTATTGTCACGCGCAGGTTTGGGTTTGCCAAAAACGGTATTTACAAACTATTCAAAAAACGTTAAAGACGTTATTAAAGATGTTGGCGGAACACCAATAGTGATAAAATTATTGGAAGGAACACAGGGTTTGGGTGTTGTTTTGGCCGAAAATGACAATGCGGCCGAATCGGTGTTAGAAGCTTTTAACGGACTTCAAGCGAGGGTCATTGCCCAAGAGTTCATTAAAGAGGCAAAAGGCGCAGACATACGTGTATTTATTGTGGATGGCGTAGTTGTTGGCGCTATGAAAAGACAAGGCAAAGAAGGTGAATTCCGCTCAAACTTGCACCGGGGTGGTTCAGCGGAAATTGTTAAATTATCTATAGACGAAGAAAATGCGGCTTTAAAAGCTGCCCGAATTATGGGGCTGGGAATTGCTGGGGTGGACATCTTGCAATCTGCAAGAGGCCCACTTATTTTAGAAGTGAATTCTTCTCCAGGTTTGGAGGGTATTGAAACAGCGACAGGAATCGATATTGCTGGAAAAATCATTCATTATATTGAAAGACACGTAGATGTAGATTGATATGAAATTGGCATCCAATATTTCAATGCCAACGGAAATATTTATTTGCGAATTTCATCTGACCGCAAAGAAATAATAAGGTTAAACAAATGAAAATTCTAAATCATAAAATTGGGCTGGGTGAATCTGTGCAGGTTAATATGGACTTTGCAAGGTTAAACACACGTTCTAAAATTGAAGTGCCCATCATTGTTTCAAGAGGAAAAAAGGAAGGACCTTGTTTATTGTTAATTGGTGGCGTTCACGGTGACGAAACCAATGGCGTTGAAATCGTGCGCCAAATTGTGTCTAAAGGATTGAATAAGCCGGAAATTGGAACGGTTATTTGCATTCCGCTTTTAAATGTGTTTGGATTTCTAAACCAAAGCAGGGAATTTCCTGACGGCAGAGATTTAAATCGTGTTTTTCCCGGTTCTAATACAGGATCTTTAGCGAGTCGATTTGCCTATCATATTATGAAGGAAGTTATTCCACACATAGATTGTTGTATTGATTATCATACAGGAGGCGCTCAACGTTTTAATTATTCTCAAATAAGAATTGATGAAGGTGACGATGAAACCTTAAAATTGGCAAAAATTTTCGGTTCTCCATATATCGTTTATAGCAAAAGCCAAGAACGTACCTTTAGAAAATCCATGACAAAACTAGGAAAAAAAGTGTTGCTGTTTGAAGGGGGAAAATCACTTAATTTAGATAAAACAGTCACAAAAATTGGAATCCAAGGAGCAATAAACATCATGCATGAGTTAGGTTTAAGAGATTTTTCCTCCAAAATTTTAAACCCAATTGATCAAAAACCACCAATCATTATTAAAAGCACAAAATGGATTAGGGCGAAACATTCAGGCATGTACAGATCGGATGTGAGCGCTGGCCAAAAAGTTGAAAAAGGAGTTAAATTAGGAAGCATTTCCGACCCTTTTGGTGGATTTGAAAGTGCTTTTAAAAACAATCAGGAAGGTTATATTTTAAATTCAAACCACGCTCCGGTTGTAAATCAAGGTGATGCGCTATTTCACATTGGATTTGAATAATTTAGATGTTAAAAGTAGTCGAAATATCGTTTGGATACACTTCAAAAGAAGTCATAAAAAATATTAGCTTTAAAGCCAATAAGGGCGATTATATTGCCATTATCGGTGAAAGTGGCTCTGGAAAAAGCACGCTGCTGGAAATTATTTACGGATTGCTGCATATTGAAAAAGGAACTGTTCATTGGAACGACGAAAAGTTGCTTGGCCCAAATTTCAGGTTAATTCCCGGCGAAGATTTCATGAAATATTTACCGCAGGATTTCGATTTGATGCCTTACACAACAGTTGAAGAAAATATTGGTAAATACATTTCGAGTCAGGATAAAAACAAGGGCAAACGCATTAAGGAATTGCTAAAAGTGGTTGATATGACTGAGTTTTCCCAAACGAAAGTCAAAAACTTGAGCGGCGGACAAAAACAACGCGTTGCCATCGCTAAAGTGATGGCTAAGGAGCCTGAAGTTTTATTGCTCGACGAACCTTTTAGCCACATAGACAATTTTAGGAAAAACAAACTTCGAAGAGATCTTTTCAAATATTTAAAGTCGAAAAATATTTTGTGCATTGCGGCAACTCATGATTCCACCGACGCACTTTCTTTTGCAGATAAAATTTTGGTGGTCAAAAACGGAAAATTAATTGCCAACAACACGCCCGAAAAATTATATGCGAACCCTAAAAGCGTT
>DAIQBF010000030.1:0-4620 GCA_036781305.1 Lutibacter sp. | reverse complement strand
AAAGTACCTATATCGCTTCTTTTATTTATGAAATCAATAAAATCCCATTAAGTGAAATTGATTCAAATGACACTTCAAAAAAGACGGTTTTATTGTATCCAAACGAAATTGAATTAACCGCAAAAGAAGGTATAAAAGCAACAGTTGTATCCTCTTATTTTGAAGGAAGCCATTATCTCATTGAAGCGGCTTTAAACAAAACAACCTTATTTTTTGAACACCATTCAGCCTTGGAAATCAATCAACAAATATTTTTAAAATTGACAAATCGCGAAGCCAAATAGCCCCTTATTTATTTTCGATGGGCAATGAAATAAATACGCTGGTTCCTTTATTTTCATTGCTTTCAATCCAAATGGCTCCTTTATTTATTGTCAAAAATTCTTTGCAAAGCTTTAAACCCAATCCAGTTCCAGTTTCCTTGTTGGTTCCTAAAGTTGAGACAGTAGCGTCTATTTCAAAAACTTTTAATTGAGAATCCTTAGCCATACCAATTCCATTATCAACTATTGCGATGGTGCAGGTGTTGTTGGCTTCATCAATTTTATCTAAAATAATTTCAATTTTTCCGTCGGTTGGCGTAAATTTTATGGCATTTGAGATAATATTTCTAATAACCGTATCTATCATATCAGAATCGGCAAAAACAAATAGTTCCTTTTCAAAATTGCAGCTCAGTGCCATATTTTTCAATTTGATTTGAGAATTAAAAAGATTTATATTGTTGAACACAATTTTATGAAGATCTAATTTGGAGGGCTTATAACTTATCAATCCGGCATTGGCACTCGCCCATTTTAATAAATTATCCAATAAATTGAAGGTGTTTTTACTGTTTTGGTAAAGGACTTTGGTTAGTTTCTCTCTTTTTTCATCACTAATTTTATTTTTATTTAGCCAAAGAAGCTCTCCAATTTGATGAAGACCTCCTAAGGGACCCCTTAAATCGTGCGCAATAATTGAGAAAAACTTATTTTTACTTTTGTTTAATTCAGATAGTTTTTGATTGTCTTTTTCTATAATTTCATTGTCTTTTTCTTTTAAAATAAAAATTAAGAGTAAGGGAATGACCAAGTTAAGAATCAAGAAAAATATGAGCGGTAAAATGAGCATATAATTTGTTGAAGCTATTTCTACGCCAACTTCGAAAAAAGCGCCCAATGCGCGTGTAAAAAGTGCCAAGGACACCAAGGCCAATATGTATCCAGTTAGAAACTGAATTTTAGTTTTCCCTTTTTCGGTTAAAAGAATATAGGCGGTAAATGCATACATTATTGAAACGCTTAAAGAGACGACAGTCATTCTTTCACTGACTGAAGCTGCACTAAAAAAACTTAGCAAAATGGAAAAAAATACGGGAATTAATAGAAATCGTTTAAAATGTTTTGAATCGAATTTACGCTCTATAAAGGAAATGCAATAAATTTCGTAAAAAACAATAAATAAATTTATGGTGGTATTGATAATAATCCCTGTTTGCGTAGGTTCACTTTTTCTTAATGAAAGCATAATTAAAAAAATAATGCCTATTATTCTTGACAGCATGAAAATATAAATGATAGGATTTTTTACCTTATATAATTTAACATAAGTGACAAAAAGCGAGATAATAAATATATTTGCTGCTGCGGTAAATATAAATAGGGTTCTTACGTCAATAGGTATCATTAATTTTTTGATTTTGGGGTAAACGGAATTATTATAAAAATTTAAAAGTTTAAAACATTACATACCGGTGCTGCCAAATCCACCGGCACCGCGTTTTGTTTCGCTTAAAATTGCCACTTCTTCCCAATTGGCGCGTTCGTGTTTGGCGATGACCAGTTGCGCAATGCGCTCGCCATCATTTATCACAAAATCTTCATTGGAAAGGTTGACCAAAATCACGCCAATTTCGCCCCTATAATCGGCATCTACAGTGCCAGGTGCATTCAAAACTGTAATGCCGTTTTTTGCAGCGAGTCCGCTTCTTGGACGAACTTGTGCTTCAAATCCTACCGGAAGCGCAATAAACAATCCGGTTTTTACAAGGGTGCGTTCTAAGGGTTTTAGGGTGATGGATTCCGAAATATTGGCGCGTAAATCCATTCCTGCGGAAGCGTCTGTTTCATAATTTGGCAATGCGTGTTTCGATTTGTTGGTAATTTGTATTTTCATTTTATTCTGTTATTTTATGTGATAAAGCCAGGAAACGACTTCTAAAAATTCACTTCTCCAGAAGGCTTCATTGTGTTCACCTTCAGGATTTATTTTTGATTTTAAGTTTTTGGATTTAAATCCGGTTTCTAACAAGAGTTTCTCCATTTTTTGCGTGTCTTTATCGGTATTTTCACCTTCTTTTCCGCCCACCAACAAAAATAGTTTCACGTTTTTTAGATTCCCTTTTTCTTTGGTGAAATCTACAACTTTTTCCGAAAACCAAAAAGAAGTGGACAAGGCACCGATTTTTCCGAAGATTTTTGGATATTGAAGTCCGCCGTAATATGAAATCAATCCACCCAAAGAGCTTCCAATTAATCCGGTATATTTTTGTTGAAATTTAGTTCGATAATTTTTATCGATATAAGGTTTTAGTGTATTTACGATAAAATCCATATAAACGGCCCCTTTTCCCCCGCCGTATTTTTCATTTTCCCAGGGCGTATATTCGTTGATGCGCTCTTCACCTCCGTTTTCAATTCCCACAACAATAAAACCCTTTCCCGTTTTTTCATACAATTTATTTAGGGTTTCATCAACTTCCCATTCTCCTGCATAAGCTGTCGATTTATCAAATAAATTTTGGGCATCGTGCATATAAATTACCGGATATTTTTTTGAAGTTTTATCGTAATCTGGCGGCAGATAAATCCAAATTTTATGGCTGATATTGTTAAGATTTGGAATTGAAAATTCTTTTTTCAGCAAGGAAACATTTGAAGTCGCGGTCGATATCTTTTCAGAAGTGTTTTGGGAAAAAGCAACCGAAACAGCGAAAATGGAGATTGTTAAAAAAGAAAAAATGGATTTCATTTTAATAGTTATTTAACCAATTTAAAGCGGCACTTTTAGTGGCAAATATTTCAAATTTGTATTTATTTGTTTTTACGAGTTCTAGATACAACATAGAAAGAGCAGTGTTTTTTGGATCATCGATAATAATGGCATCAATAATCATTTCATATTTTTCCAGAGATTTATAATTCTCTTCCACGATAATTTCTAAATCATCAATGGAAAAATTAAAGATTGCATTGCGTGAATCGGTTATAATTTTTAATTTTCTGGGATAGATGCCCTTCTTTTTTGTTGCCTTAATGTAATTTACAATTTCAGCTAAAGTTACATTCCCTTTAAAGGTAACTTCTAGAATTTTACTATGCTGATTAAATTTCGCGGTTATCATAATTTAGTTATTACTATTAATCAGATGAAATAATATAGAAAAAAGATAAAAGACTATTGTGACAGAAATCAATTGTTTGTCACAATATATTACCGTCTATTTACTATATTAAAATCATCGTTTAATCATGGCTAAAATTTCCTTTTTTTCATTCCAAAAAATGAGCATTCCAAATAAAAGGATTAAGGAAGTAGAAACCAAATAATTTTCCCTAAAATAGGTAAATGATATAAATGACAGCACGATGGAAACCAATAAATAACTTCCAGATTTTTTTAAATTATAAGGAACCGGATATTGCTTATCGCCAATAAAATAAGACAGCGCCATCATGCTTCCATAAGCAAAAAGTGTTGCCCAGGCCGATGCAATATAACCAATTACAGGTATCAAAACAATATTGATAACAATTGTAATGATGGCTCCAATAATTGAAAATAGCATTCCGTAACGTGTTTTATCGGTTAATTTGTACCAAACAGACAAATTATGGTATATGCCCAAAAACAAATTGGCCAATAGAACAATGGGCACAATAACAATGGCGTCCCAATATTGCTCATTGATAAACAGTTGTTTAATGGCATCAAGAAAAACTACGATACCCACAAAAACCAAGGCACCCACAATGATAAAATAGTTTAAGATTCGGGCGTAAGTTTTCCGGGCGTCCTTATGGTCGGAGTGGTTAAAAAAGAACGGTTCCGCGCCCAATCGAAAGGCCATAATGTATAAATTCATAAAAATCGCCAATTTATAACAGGCCGAATAAATTCCCATGGCGGTTTTATCCATCATTTCGCCAATTAAAATTTTATCTAAATTTTCGTTAATAACATAAGCAATTCCGGCAACGGCGATTGGCCAGCTGTAATTCAGCATTTTTTTAAACAAAACGCCGTTGAAATGCCATTTAAATTTCAACAGAAACGGCAACAGTAAAATTAATGAAACCGCGCTTCCTATAATGTTGGCAATAAATATAAAATTAACGACAGAAGTACTTTCAAATATCAAGTTTAAAAATTCGGGAATGTTTTTTCCGCTGGCTTTAAATTCAGGAATAAACTTCAAAAAAATCAGATTAATGGCCACAATGATGCCCACATTAACCATTTTGATCGCCATGTATTTTATAGGCCTGTTTGAGGCGCGCAAAAAAGCAAAAGGGACTACGGAAACTGCATCTATTGCCAATATCCAAATAAATAATTTGAACTGCAACGGGTTTTGGC
>DAIQBF010000029.1:0-20912 GCA_036781305.1 Lutibacter sp. | reverse complement strand
GTCTTTACGACCGAATTTTCGACATTTCAATAGTTACCATCGCCACATTTCCGCCAATCGGCGGATTTATTTTTGAAACCGCAACATCGGCTTTTTCAACCAAGGGAATTTCCAGTAAAATCCTGTCTAAAATACGCTTTACAACCGTTTCCAATAATTTGGAACGAATGGCCATTTCCTGTTTCACAATTTTGTTTAAATGAACATAATCTACCGTATCGGCAAGGTTGTCGCTTTGTGCCGACAGGCTTAAGTTGGCATTTACGGAAACATCCACGCGATAATAAGAACCAATTTTTCCTTCTTCCAACAAACAGCCGTGATAGGCGTAAACTTTTATGTTTTTTAATTTTATTGTTCCCATTTTAGCTTGTAAAAAAATCAAATATATTACTCAGAGCTTTGGTAGTTGACTTGTAAAACTCTGTGTATTTGCAGTTCCCGCAGGTAACGGAAGTGTATTTTTCGGTTTGAATATCAAAAATTTTCGATAATAATCCGCCAGTAGCTCTCATTTCACCAATAATATAGGTTTTGTTGGCACATTTCGGACAGGTGTAACTTAACGGTTTTGTATTCATCTTTTATGTTTTTTTATTTTAGAGGTTGAACTTATTCTCTGTTGTTATGATATAGAATTCTTTAAAAATACCCTCATTTTTGTATGGAAATCAAAACGAAGATTGCAATCTATTTGTTTTATATTCATAATATAAGCCAAATATACTCATTAGCGGATTGTTTTGTAGTTGCATTGCCAAAAAAAATCGATAATTTTGTGGCTTATAATTTTCCTGTTATTATGAGTGAAGAAAAAAAATCGCTGAATTTTATTGAGCAAATTATTGAAGATGATTTGGCAAATGGTTTGGCAAAAGATAAATTACGTTTTAGATTTCCGCCGGAACCAAACGGTTATCTGCACATTGGCCACGCGGCTTCCATTTGCTTGAATTTTGGTTTGGGCTTGCGATACAATGCGCCCGTAAACCTGCGTTTTGACGATACAAATCCGGCAAAAGAAGAACAGGAATATGTGGATTCCATTAAATATGACGTGCAATGGCTGGGTTTTAAATGGGACAAAGAATTGTATTCTTCAGATTATTTTCAGCAATTGTACGATTGGGCCGTTCAACTCATAAAAGATGGAAAAGCATATGTTGATGACCAATCTTCGGAACAAATGGCTTTGCAAAAAGGGACGCCAACCGAACCTGGAACCGACAGTCCGAACCGAAACAAGGCTGTTGAAGAAAACTTGGCGCTGTTTTTAAAAATGAAAAATGGCGATTTTGCGGAAGGTTCACACGTTTTGCGCGCAAAAATTGACATGAAACATGTGAATATGCATATGCGCGACCCCATTATGTACAGGATTTTAAAAAGACACCACCACCGAACCGGAAATGATTGGTGCATTTATCCGATGTACGACTGGACGCACGGTGAAAGCGATTATTTGGAGCAAATTTCCCATTCTATTTGCACGCTGGAGTTTAAAAGTCACCGGGATTTATACGACTGGTATGTTGACCAGGTTTACGATCCGGCAAAGTTGCGCCCAAAACAACGTGAATTTGCGCGAAGAAATTTAAGTTATACCGTGATGAGCAAACGCAAATTGCTGCAATTGGTTGAAGAAAAAATAGTTTCGGGTTGGGATGATCCTAGAATGCCAACCATTTCTGGTTTGCGAAGAAGAGGTTATACGCCAGAATCTATCAGAACTTTTAGTGAAACGGCAGGCATTTCCAAACGCGATAACGTAACCGATGTGGCACTTCTGGAATATTGCATTAAAGACGATTTAAACAAAACCGCGCCGCGCGTTATGGCAGTTTTAAATCCGATTAAATTGGTGATTACCAATTATCCCGAAGGAAAAGAAGAATGGTTGACTGCCGAAAATAATCAGGAAGATGAAAGTGCCGGTTTTAGAAAAGTGCCTTTCAGCCGTGAAATTTATATTGAAAAAGAAGATTTTAAGGAAGAAGCCAATAAAAAATTCTTCAGACTTTCCATAGGAAAAGAAGTGCGTTTAAAAAACGCCTATATTATTAAGGGCGAATCGGTGATTAAGAATGAAAACGATGAAATTATCGAAATTCATTGTACTTACGATACCGAAAGTTTAAGCGGAAGCGGCACAGAAGCAAGCCAACGTAAAATTAAAGGCACATTGCATTGGGTTTCCATTAAACATGCGGTAAAAGCAGAAGTGAGGCTGTACGACCGATTGTTTACTGACGAAGCTCCCGACAGCCATAAAGAAAAAGGTTTTAAAGACCTTTTAAATCCCGATTCCTTAACGGTTCTCGAAGCGTATGTGGAGCCAAGTTTAAAAACGGCGAATATTTTGGACCGATTCCAGTTTCAGCGGTTGGGTTACTTTTGCGTTGATAAAGACACCACTGATAATCATTTGGTTTTTAACAGAACCGTGCCGTTAAGAGACGGATGGGCGAAAATTGGGGGCTAACTTGTTTGTGGTTGAACGTAATGATATTGATACAAAAAGCACTTTGAAAAAAGGCGCTTTTTAGTTTTGATGCTTGCTTTCTTTTGTTTACGCCAAAATTATTTTATATCAATGTAAAATTATCTTTACAGCGTTTCAATTTTGGATTATTTAATTTTTCTATGGATGTTATTATTTTAATTCTATCGGTTTGCGGTAAAAATGTTGGAATTAATTCGGTCAAATCAATTTTCAAAAGTCTATTTATAACGATTAAATCTTTTAATGAAAATGGACTGATGCCATTCATGAGTTCAGAGATAAATGATTTGCTTTTGTGTCCTAAAATCACTCCAAATTCCTGCTGATTTAAATTTAAATTCTTTAGTTTTGATTTTATCAGCACTTTCCTTTTTTCAATAAATAATCTTTCTTTTTCTGCTATAGATTCCGCTATGTTGCTTTCCTGAAATTTTTTTTCATCAATTAGTGCGTTGGCAACCCAATTTCGGTTTTCATACTTTTCAATTAAATCACGAAGTTTTTTTCTGACAATTTTAAGTTTTGAATCTTCTTTTGAAAGAACTCTCAATTTTCTGTCTGCAATTAATGCACGCTCAAAATCCAATTCATTTTGAATTTCTTTAAGTTCAATTATTTTTTTTATGTTGAATTGTGTTTCCATAACTTCAAATCCAATTATTTGATTTTAACCATTTTTTGATTGTATTCTTATTATTTTTAAAGATATTTTCATATTCTTTGTGGTTTCCCGTCCATACTATTGACGCTTCATCATCCTCAAATTCTATTAATATTATTGTGCGATGAATTGCTAGGTCAAAAATATAAAACCCGTCGCTGTGAACACAATCAGCATCCATTCTCGACTTATTTAATTCAGTCTGATTTTTCCAAGTATTCTCTTCAATATCTTTGATGAGTTTATCAATAGCATCAGATAAGGATTTGTTGTCCAGATTCTTATGCTTTAATTTTTCTAATTTTTTCTTGTTGGCTAATCTCATCTAAATTATTTACAAATATATAAAAAGTTCGGATATAAATAGAACTTTTTTATTTTTTTATGGTAGTTATAATGTGTCTCGCATATTTGCAATGGAGTGGATTTTAGGAATTAGATTTTGAAGCATCTAACGAAGGCATTTATGTGATTGCACTAATCGAAAACTACAAAAACTTAAATAGGCATTATATTGAATAGATTCAAGTGAAAGAGATTTATATGAATAGAGAAAATCCTAAATTTTTAAAAGACAATAATATAAGGCATAAAGCAAAGATTCATTTACCCTTTTTATGGACTATTTTTCAATGAATTTTATAGCAATAATTTTGATAGACCAAAACCATACTCAATGTATTTAAAGATTTAAAAATTCTTTTTCAGCAAATCTTAATTAATCTTAATGGTTTTCATAATTGCTTCCAATTCAAACATATAATCGCGTTTATTTATGGAAGGCGCGTAGGTTAATCCTTCCACCACCACCAATCTGTTGTTTGCTTTGTCTATTACGGAATAACTTAAGAAAGGTCCAGCCATATAAAGGCCTTTCACTTCCCATTTTCCTTTGGTTTCAAGCGCTTTTTTACCGTTTAGTTTAATCTCAAAAATATGAGGCGTATAAGCGGCTTCTGTAATCATATAAGATCCTTCAATTTCTCCGGGAATGTATTTTTTTCCAATGGAATCCCTAATGGCAACAACGTTATTTCCGTTTTCGTCATCTATGGATCTTATTGGCACTGTATAAGAAAATAATTCCATGCTATTTCCGCCGTCCAAACGACAGCGATACCAGACAAAATCTCCATTATCTTCTACTATACTAAAAGTTTTTGGAATTTTTATGGAATAACCCTTTTTGCTAAAGGTTTCAATTTTTGTTGGGTCCCAATAGTTTTTATAAATTGATCGTTGCACAGTTAGCAAATCTGCATTTTTAAATTCTGAAATCAGCGCCTTTCCGTTTTTTTCAATTTCACGCACCAATGCTTCTTTATCAGTACCTGTAATGGTAACTATTTTTTGGGGTGCAGCATAAACATTTGTATTTGTCGTAAATGAATTATTATTCGCAATCCCAATATTTAAAATGCTTCTGCTGGCTTTAAACATCGTGCCAAAACTTTCAGGTGGCACTTGTGTCACTTCAAATTGCGCTTCTGGTTGTGGCAATCCTAATACGGGTTCAGCAATAATTTTTCGCAATTCATCTCCAATTTCCCCTTGCCATTCACTATTTTTCATAACAATCAGCAAATTGTTCATTCTGCCGTTTGCCTCCTTCAATGTTTTTTGATCACCTCCTGTATCGCAGGAAATCAGTAAAGACATAAATGCTACAAATAATCCAATCTTTTTCATCTGTTTACTTTTTATTTTTTAGCGGTAACTGCTGTTGCCTGCCGATAGGCAGGTAAATTCGCCATTAATCATTCCTTTGAGTATCAAAATTTGTAATGCTCGTTTCATTAATTAAATATTTTTAATTTGATTCCGGGTTTTAGACTTTTTACACTCCAAATATTGTTCCATTCTTTGATGTTTTGTACAGAAACATTCGAATATCTTTTTGCGATAGACCATAAAGAATCTCCCAGTTTTACAATATAAAAAGTATGCTCCTCTTGGTTGCTTTTGGCTGGGGTAGCTTTTACGGCAACAACAGGCTTTGGATTTTTGGGGTAAATCACCAATTTTTGTCCAATCTGTAATCTGGTGCTTTTTAAATTGTTCCAACGTTTTAGGCTACTTTCAGCAACTCCATGTTTTGCTGCTATCTTTCCCAAATATTCACCGCTTTTCACTTTATGCGTAATCTTAGAGCTCATTTCTACATATTCCGGAATTGGCTTTTCTCGTTTTGCATCTTCAATATCGGCATAGGCATAAATCAATTTTTCATTGCTCACGAAATTTCCGATGTCTTTTATGGGTAAGGTCAACACATATTTTTCATCCTTCACATAAGGAATAATCTCGAGTTTATATTGCGGATTTAAAAATTTAAGCACTTCAATATCAACGTTTAAGGTTTCGTTAATTTGCGCAAAAGTCAACTGTCTTTTTACCTGAACGGTATCCGTTGCATAGTAGGATATTGCGTTTTCCTTGGCTTTTAAATTGTGCTCATTTGCAAATTCAAAAATGTATAAAGTTGCGTAAAATGCCGGCACATAAGCGGCTGTTTCCCGAGGTAAATATTTGCGGATATTCCAATAATTGGTGCTGCCCCCTGATCTTCTGATGGCTTTGGAAACATTTCCGGGTCCCGAATTATAAGCCGCCAAGGCCAAACTCCAATCGCCATACATTTGATATAAATTTTCCAAATACATGCAGGCGGCTTCTGTAGCCCTGAAAGGATCTGATCGTTCATCTATATAGGAACTTACCTCTAAATTATATAATTTTCCCGTTTGATACATAAATTGCCACAATCCCGTGGCACCCATGCGAGAACGTGCATTTGGATTTAAGGCCGACTCTACAATGGCCAAATACTTTAATTCCATAGGAATATTATATTTCGCCAAATGTTCTTCAAACATGGGAAAAAAGTAACGCGTCCTTTCCATAATGGTGGAAAGCGAAGATTTTCTTTTTTGTAAATAGGTTCTAATTACCTGTTCTAATTGAGGATTGTATTCAATATTAAAAGGTGTTTTGCTGTTTAAATATTTCAAACGTTCTTTTAATAGATCAGTCGATAAATCTTCAAGATCCGTAACCAATATTTCGTCATCTTCCAAAATATACTGCGCGGTATCATATAAAGGGGATTTCACCAATTCATTCATCCATAAACTATCAATTAGCATGGCATCTGAATGAATTTGAAGCACTAAAGAATCCGGATTTTTAAAAGATAGCAACGCGCTGTCTGATAAAAATTCTTTCGTGTTTTCGTTTTTATCAGGTTCAGGAGTCTCTGATTTCGTTTGGGAAAACCCGAAACCAAAAAATAATAAAAACGCAATATATAGTATGTCTTTCATAGAAGTTTAATTGTTTAAAAGTTTTGAAATTTCGTCTAAGTTAGGCGCAAGAATAATCTCGATTCTTCTATTTTTAGCTTTTCCTTCTGAAGTTGCATTGGTGTCAACATTTATATATTCGCTTCTTCCGGCCGCAGTAATTTGCGTTGGGTTTACGCCCTTGTTTTGTAAAATTCTTACAATCGCTGTCGCCCGTTTAACGGATAAATCCCAGTTGTCCAACACAGTTGCTCCGGTATATGGGACATTGTCTGTATGCCCTTCAATAAGCACGTTGATATCAGGGTTTTTCGACAACACACTTGCCAGTTGTTCAACGGCTTTTTTCCCTTCATTTCCTACCGCCCAACTTCCTGAATCGAACAGCAATTTATTTTCCATGGACACATAAATTTTTCCATTTTTATGGACTACGGTCAATCCTTTTCCCTCAAAATTAAGCAATGCGCTGGAAATGGCATTTTTTAACTGTTGCATTTGGGCTTCTTTAGCGTTAATTAAACTTTGAAGCTCATTAATTTGGTTCGAGCGTTCTGCCAATTCATTTTGAAGTTTTTCCAATCGGTCACTTTCAAGAACCAATTTTCTTTCTTTTTCTTCCAATTGCACTAATAATTCCTGATTTTTTTGGGATTGCTCCGCTAGCTTTTTCGAACTTTGTGCAGAAAGCACATTGTAAGATTCATCTAAATTATTATATTTATGTTGAAGTGATGCAAACTCATTATCTAAAATTTCCTTTTGGGTTGAAAGTGCAGTGTAATCACTGTTAAGCTTTTCTAAATCGGCTTCCAATACTTTTTTTGCAGCCAATAAATTATCCTTTTCTTCAATTAATGCCGAATTTGAAGATCGTAAATTATTGAATTTTGTTTCTAATTCCTGATATATTTTTTTGGATACACACGAATTTAGCGTGATTGCTATAATGAATAGAATTGCTGTTTTTTTTAACATTGTACTGCTTTTATTTATTTTAATTATTCAATTTCAACTACGATGGGGCAATGGTCGGAATGTTTTGCCTCCGGTAAAATATAAGCTCTTTTTATCCTGTTTCTCAGGTCATCGCTTACCATATGGTAATCTATGCGCCAGCCTTTATTGTTGTTTCTTGCATTTGCCCGGTAACTCCACCAAGTGTAATGATGCGGTTCTTTGTTTAAATGACGAAACGAATCTATAAAACCGCCGTCTATAAAATTCCCGAGCCAGTCGCGCTCAACGGGCAAAAACCCAGAAGTATTTTTATTCTGAATCGGATTGTGAATGTCAATTTCTGTATGGCAAATATTATAATCGCCACAAATAATCAGATTGGGAAGTTCCTTTTTGAGTTTGTTTACATAGCCTTGAAATTGAGCCATGTACGTAAGTTTAAAATCCAGTCGGTCATCACTGGTTCCGGAAGGTAAGTATAAACTCATTATTGACACCTCCTCGAAATCAACTCGTAAATTTCTTCCTTCATTGTCCATGGCCTCAATTCCGGTGCCATAAACCACCTTGACAGGTCTGGTTTTTGATAAAACAGCCACACCGCTATAACCTTTTTTTTGTGCAGAAAACCAATAATGATAAGGGTATCCGGCATTGTCGAACAAGCTTAAATCCAGCTGTTCTTTATTTGCTTTTATTTCCTGCAAACAAATAACGTCGGGGTTTGCGGCAACCAACCATTCGATAAAACCTTTGTTTAAGGCAGCCCTAATTCCGTTAACATTGTATGATATTATTTTCATTTAGATTTTATTAAAACTTCATTTCAGGAATTTCCCCTTCAACAATTAGTGTTCCTTCTGTAGCTGCTTTAATTTCTTCAACAGAAACTCCCGGAGCTCTATCAATAAGATGAAATGCATTGTCCTTAATTTCCAATACGGCCAAATTTGTCACTACTTTCTTAACACAATTTACACCTGTTAACGGCAAAGAACAGCTTTTTAATATTTTTGATTCACCCGCTTTATTTGTGTGCATCATCGCCACAATAATATTTTCTGCAGAGGCCACTAAATCCATGGCACCACCCATGCCTTTTACCATTTTTCCAGGAATTTTCCAATTTGCTATATCCCCGTTTTGAGAAACTTCCATAGCTCCCAATACAGTTAATTGTACATGTTGACCACGGATCATTGCGAAACTCGTTGCAGAATCAAACAAAGAACCGCCATTTAAAATAGTTACCGTTTGTTTTCCCGCGTTAATTAAATCGGCATCTTCTTCTCCTTCAAAAGGAAAAGGTCCCATTCCTAACAATCCGTTTTCAGATTGGAAATCAACATCTATGTTTTTAGGAATATAGTTTACGACCAAGGTTGGAATCCCAATTCCTAGATTCACATACCATTTATCTTGTAATTCTTGAGCAATTCTTTGCGCTATTTGTTCTTTTGATAAAGCCATGACTTAGGATTTTGGAGTTACAGTAAGTTGTTCAATTCTCTTTTCATAATTTGATCCTTGGAAAATACGTTGCACAAAAATACCTGGCGTATGAATTTGGTTTGGATCTAATTCTCCAGCCTCAACCAATTCTTCAACCTCAACAACTGTTATTTTACCGGCCATAGCCATCATCGGATTAAAATTTCGGGCAGTTCCTTTAAAGATAAGGTTTCCTGCTGTGTCTCCTTTCCAAGCTTTTACAAAAGCAAATTGTGGATTAAATGCAAGTTCCATAACATACATTTTACCGTTAAACTCTCTGGTTTCTTTTCCTTCCGCCACCTCTGTGCCGTATCCGGCAGGGGTATAAAATGCTGGAATTCCCGCTCCTGTGGCCCTGCATCTCTCGGCTAAAGTTCCCTGTGGTATCAATTCCACATCTAACTCTCCTGAAAGCATTTGACGTTCAAATTCGTCATTTTCCCCAACATAGGAAGATATCATTTTTTTAATTTGATGCTTTTTTAATAAAAGTCCCAAACCAAAATCATCAACTCCGGCATTGTTAGAGATACACGTTAAATTCTTAACGCCTAATTTAACCAATTCTGAAATACAATTTTCTGGAATTCCGCATAAACCGAATCCCCCAAGCATAAAAGTCATACCGTCTTCTACACCTTGTAAAGCATCATGTGCGTTTTTAACTACTTTATTTATCATAAATTTATCTTTTAAAATTCAGGGTCCTCATTTATTTTTATGTCGGTTGCGTCACTATCATCTTTATGTTTTCTGCAATCTATTTCAATAGTCAAATTTTCTGGTCTTTCAAATTCATCCTTGCTGACATTCAACGTTGGGTCTGCATACAATTTTTTATAATATAGCGCCCAAATTGGCAAGGCCATGGTTGCACCCTGTCCTTTGCTGATGCCGGCAAAATGTATAGCCCTGTCTTCACCCCCAACCCAAACGCCGGTTGTTAAATTTGGCACGATTCCCATAAACCATCCATCAGACTGATTTTGGGTTGTTCCTGTTTTTCCCGCAATTGGGTTTGTGAATTGATATGGATAACCAGTTACCATATCATCTGCATAAGCAGCGCCACTGGTTCGTAAACGAATACCTGAACCTGATTCTGTTACTCCTTCCAATAAATTGATAACCACAAAAGCCGACTCCTCGCTTATTGCTTCTTTTGAGTTTGGCATAAATTGCTCCAAGACCATTCCGTTTTTATCTTCAATTCTTAATAACATCATAGGTTCCACCCTTAAACCCTTATTTGCAAAAGTTGAATAGGCTCCAACCATTTCGTACAATGATAAATCCACGGATCCAAGCGCTATTGAAGGCACTTCGGGAATTTCACTTTCTATCCCAACACTATGGGCCAAATTGACCACGGTTTTAGGATGCACCATATCAATTAGCTTTGCCGTAATAACATTTACCGATCCTGCCAATGCTTGTTTCAATGTCAGTTCCCCGCCATATTTATTGTCCGAATTTTTTGGTGTCCAATCTTCAGGCATTTCATATTTTTCTTTTGGGACTGTATAAGGCGTATTTGGCAATTTATAACAAGGCGATAATTTCAGTTGGTTAATTGCCGCAGCATACACAAAAGGCTTAAAGGTAGAGCCTACCTGACGTTTTTGTTGTTTAACCGCATCATATTGAAAATGCTTATAATTTACGCCGCCAACCCAAGCTTTTACATGGCCTGTTTGTGGTTCAATCGACAGCAATCCAGCGCGTAAAATTTGTTTGTAATAGCGAATAGAATCATAAGGAGACATAATGGTATCTATATCGCCTTTATAAGAAAAGACGCTCATGTTTGTTTTTTCTTCAAAAGAAGCCTTAATTTCTTGTTCTGAGGCGCCATTCGATTTCATACGAATCCAACGGTTTGATCTTTTCATAGCCTGCGTCAACGTATTAGCGACCTGATCCTTGTCTAAATCATAAAACGGTGCTGTTTTATTGCGTTTTTGTTCTTTATTAAATACGCGTTGCAAGTTGGCCATATGCTCTTTCATAGCTTCTTCCGCATATTTTTGCATCCGAGAATCTATGGTAACATAAATTTTAAGTCCGTCCCGGTGCAAGTTATACGCTGTACCGTCAGGTTTTGGATTGTTCCTTATCCACTCTTTCATAAAATCACGCAGATATTCCCTAAAATAGGTGGCGGAACCATCGCTATGCCCTTCTTTATTAACGTTTAAGTTTAAAGGTGTTTTTTGCAATGAATCTCTCTGTTTTTCCGTAATAAAATCATTCTTATACATTTGGTTTAACACCACGTTTCTGCGATTTCTCACCAATTCTTCTCTTCTTAGCGGATTAAAATAGGAAGCGTTTTTAAGCATGCCGACCAACATTGCAGACTCCGGTATTTTCAAGTCAATCGGTTCTTTTCCAAAATAAATGCGCGAAGCGGAACGAATACCCACCGCCAAATTCAGATAATCGTACTTGTTCAGGTACATGGTTAATATTTCCTGCTTGGTATATTGGCGTTCCAACTGAATGGCAATCACATATTCCTTTACTTTTTGGAGAACCCTTTCAACAATGTTTCTGGATCCTTCACCATGAAACAAAAGTTTGGCCAATTGCTGGGTAATGGTACTTCCGCCACCTTCGCTGCCCAACATCACCACTGCGCGTATGGAAGCTCTAAAATCAATTCCAGAATGGTCATAAAATCGTTCATCCTCTGTGGCTACCAAAGCATTTATTAAATTTTCGGGCAAGTCTTTATATTTTACGGGCGTTCTGTTTTCATAAGCGTATTTTCCCAAGGTTTTTCCATCGATGGAAATCACTTCTGAAGCCGTATTTTTTTCGGGATTTTCTAATTCCTCAAAAGAAGGAAGCGCACCAAAAGCGCCAAATGAGGCCAGCAAAAATAACAGGATGATAAAGGTAATTCCGCCAAGAATGATTATCCAAAACCATTTTATATACTTTAAAAATTGATTGTTATCTTTTTTTGATTTTGTCATTTTTGTGTTTTTTCAATTCTTAACCCAACATCGGTGATGCCTTTTAAAGGATTTTTCCCTTCAATATCATTGATGCTGCGCGTTGCGTGCCGAATATTAAATTTGTAGGTTCCTACTTCAGAAAAAACAACATTTTCTTTATAAAATAGTTTATTTTCTTTAAGATCGGTAAATCCTGAACCCAACCAATTACCAGAAGGGTCAGTCATTTCGTATTCTAAGGTATCTATCACTTTAAATCCGTTGGGCAATTCAAGTTTGGCAATTAAAAACAAGGAACTAAATTCATAATTCTTGTTATTTCTAATATTGATAAACACATTATTTGTTGAAATAGTATCTAAATTGTTAACAATAAAATCAATTCCTTTTTCTGAATGCCATTGTTGGTTCTCAATAGGGACATATTGATCGAAAACGGCATTTGAGTTGCATGAAAACAACAAAAAAGTAACCGTAAGTAAACTTAACTGTTTAACTATTTTTTTTCGGATTTGCACTTCTGTTTGGGGGTCTTTGTTTTTTGTTTTTTGGACTGCCGTTACCTTTTTGTTGTTGTACAGGGGTTTGTAAGTTTTTAGGTTTGTTTTTGTGTTTCTTTTTCTTTTTTGGAACATCAAAACGCGATAAACTGTCTTGCCCCACAACATCTTCAAATTCAGTTACATTTTCTGCCAACAATTCAAATTCATAATCTTCCAAGGAAGCAACAGGCTTGTTGGTTTTGTTTAAATCTATAATTTCTTTAACATTTTCTACAGTTAATTTAAACCATTTGTTTCTGTCTTCTTTGTAGGTGTACCATAAAACTCTTTTAAAAATATCCATTTTAATAAAAACAGCCTCCCCTTTTTTCGTTTTCAACACAATATCTTGTCGCGGAAAATCGGATAAAGCATCTAAATATGTATCCAATTCATAATTTAAACAGCATTTTAATTTTCCGCATTGGCCGGCTAATTTTTGTGGATTTAAGGACAATTGCTGATAGCGTGCCGCGGTGGTGTTCACTTTCCTTAAATCAGTTAACCATGTTGAACAGCACAATTCTCTTCCGCAGGAACCCACACCTCCAAGTCGGGCGGCTTCTTGGCGCAAACCTACCTGTTTCATTTCAACTCTTATGCTGAAAGTGCTTGCCAAATCCCTGATTAATTGTCTAAAATCCACACGGTCGTCGGCGGTATAATAAAAGGTCGCTTTGTTGCCGTCACCTTGGTATTCCACATCGGAAAGTTTCATTTTTATTCCCAGCCTGCCCAAAATTTCTCGTCCTTTATATTGGGTTTCATATTCCTTTTCGCGGGCGGCTTTCCAAATATCGATATCTTTTTGGGTGGCTTTTCTATATATTTTTTTTACTTCTTCACTATCAAGGGCAACCCCTTTTTTCTTCATCTGAATTCTGATCAATTCCCCAGTCAATGAAACCGTTCCAATGTCATGGCCTGGATTTCCTTCCACGGCAACAATATCTCCAATGGAAATTTGCAGTTTGTCAACATTGCGATAAAAATGTTTTCGTCCGTTTTTAAATCGAACCTCAACAATGTTCAATGGTTCCTGGCCTGTTGGCAGTGACATGTTTGATAGCCAGTCGAAAACGGAGAGTTTCTCACAACCTCCGTCGCCGCAATTTCCATTGCTTTTGCAGCCTTTCGGCACGGTATTTATATCTGAAGAGCAACTATTACAGCTCATATATTTCTATGTTTTTATTTGTTTGTAAAACTGAAAATCAATTTTACGGTCTTCACTAATTTGTAAAGATATAATTAATATTGTTAATTTTAAAACGATAAAAAACAGGGATTATGTTTGTTTTACGTCAATAATTTTTACCGGACAGGCTTCTTTCGCTTTTGTGACCGCTTCCAAAATGTCCATATTTGCCGATTTAAAAGTGAAAAAGCCCCTTTTTTCTATGGAATGAAGCAGCACCGCCTTTCCATCTTTTTTCGACATTTGAAAATGGGCGGCTGCCTGTTCAACACAGTAATTACAGCCTATGCACTTGGCCCTCTGCAATGTGATAATTACCATCCTTTATTTCCGAATTATGAATTACGATTTTTGATTTAATGAATTACCTCGAGGCAGAGCCATCGAGGTATCTATCGGAAGAAAGTAAATTTTTAATTTTATGAAAACCTTAGGTTTTCAAACTTTCCTCTCTAACCCCTAGGCAAAGCCTCGAGGAATTTAACTGATTAAATGTTAATGCCTAAATAACGTTGACCGGTTTTATTATTTTTATTCCTTATCATATTTTTTACACACCCCTAACCCTCCCGCTGGAAAAGCGGGACAGGCTTCTCAAGAGGGGAATTTATTTTCTACTTCGGTCTTCCGACTTCGGTCTTCGGTCTTTCCTTACCCAACTTCAACAATTTCGCTTCCTACTTCCGCGTTCATGGGAACAATTTTATACAATTTATCCGACGGACGAATTCTAAAATCTATTTTAAAAGTGCAGGAATCGCCTTTTTGGGCTTTTTCTCCAACAACGTCATTGATGTACATTTGGGTAATTTCCATTTCTTTGGCGCCGGTGGTTGGACCCGTAATTAAAACGGTGTCGCCAATGGAAATTTCATAAGCTTCGATTTTAAATTCGGCAATGTTGGTTTTGGGGAAATAATGCATTCCTTTGCCCACATACACCTTTTTTTGTGTGGCTTGGCTACCCGAACCATTGCTCCATTCCCCTAATTTTTGGCCCAAATAATACCCGCTCCAAAATCCGCGATTATACACCTTTTCCAATTCCAGCATCCAGGAAATCACTTTTTCTTTGCTGTAAGTTCCCGCTTCAATACTGTCAATGGCATCGCGGTAACATTTAATCACATTCGCAACGTACTCGGGAGCTCTTCCCCTGCCTTCAATTTTCAATACTTTTACGCCGGCATCTTCAATTTGATCCAAAAAATCAATGGTGCATAAATCTTTTGGCGACATAATATACTCATTGTCCAATTCCATTTCAAATCCGGTTTCCTGATCGATCACCGTGTATTTTTTTCGGCAATTTTGTTTACAAGCACCTCTGTTTGCTGAAGAATTTGAAGAATGTAAACTCATATAACATTTTCCTGAAACCGCCATACACAGAGCGCCATGTCCAAAAATTTCAATTTCCAATAAATTTCCAGAAGGTCCGCGCACATCATCTTTCACAATTTGCTCGGTAATTTTTTTAACCTGACGCAAGCTCAATTCGCGGCTCAACACCATCGTATCGGCAAACATAGCATAAAATTTCACCGTTTCAATATTGGTGACATTTATTTGGGTTGAAATATGGACTTCCATTCCAATTGCCCTTGCCGAAGCAATAACCGCTTGATCCATGGCGATAACCGCTGTTATGTCTGCTTCCTTTGCTTTTTGAAGCAAGGTTTTCACCACCGATAAATCGTGGTCGTAAATAATGGTATTTAACGTAAGGTATGTTCTGACATTTTTTGCTTTGCAACGCGCCGAAATTTCTTTCAAATCATCCATCGTGAAATTTATGGAGGCCCTTGCGCGCATATTTAACTGCTCAACGCCAAAGTAAACTGAATCGGCGCCATTGTCCAATGCGGCCTGCAACGATTCAAAACTTCCGGCGGGAGCCATCAATTCAATTTTTCCTGTAGTAGTCATGCTGTTTTTGATTTTTGGCAAAATTACAATATTTATGCTAACTATTTCAGCTACAAATCTTTTATCATTTTTTTAACAGAAAAATAATTATCTGTTAATTTTCAATAATTTAGGCTTGTTTCTTACATTTTTTTATAAAATTTGCATCTGTATAAAAATTAAAAATTATTTTATGAAAGTAGCTGTTGTAGGTGCAACCGGAATGGTGGGAAACGTGATGTTGCAAGTGTTGGCGGAAAGAAATTTCCCAATTACGGAATTGTTGTTGGTTGCCTCAGAACGTTCTGTTGGCAAACAAATTGAATATAAAGGAAAAAAATACACGATTATTTGCATGCAGGATGCTGTTGATGCACGTCCGGATATCGCGTTGTTTTCTGCAGGAGGAACTACTTCTGAAATCTGGGCCCCAAAATTTGCTGAAGTTGGTACAACGGTTGTTGACAATTCTTCTGCCTGGAGAATGGATCCAACCAAAAAATTGGTGGTTCCTGAAATTAATGGCAACGAATTAACCAAAGAAGACAAAATTATTGCAAACCCAAACTGCTCAACCATTCAATTGGTGATGGCTTTGGCGCCTTTGCACAAAAAATACCACATGAAACGCGTGGTTATTTCTACCTATCAATCGGTTTCTGGCACTGGCGTAAAAGCGGTGCAACAACTTGAAAATGAGTCGAAAGGCATCAAAGGAGAAATGGCTTATCACTATCCAATTAACAGAAATGCCATTCCGCAGTGTGATGTGTTTTTAGAAAACGGCTATACCAAAGAAGAAATGAAATTGGTGAAAGAGCCTAAGAAAATATTAAATGACGATTCTTTTTCGGTTACCGCAACCGCCGTTCGTATTCCAACGTCGGGCGGACATTCGGAAGCGGTGAACGTTCAGTTTGAACAGGATTTTGACTTGAGCGAAGTGCGTAAATTGTTAAGCGAAATGCCCGGAGTTATCGTTAAGGACAATTTGGATACCAATACCTATCCGATGCCAATTTACGCGCACAATAAAGATGAAGTTTTTGTTGGCAGAATTAGAAGGGATGAATCGCAACCAAACACCTTAAATATGTGGATTGTAGCCGATAACCTTCGCAAAGGTGCCGCAACAAATACCATCCAAATTGCAGAATACCTGATTGTAAATAAGTTGATTGGTTAAAAAGCAGGAAGGTTAAAAGTTGAAAAGTTTATTCGTTGGGTATTTATGGACTAAAAACAAAATGTTTAAAAAAGCTACAAATATTTGTATCTTTGTGTGAATGGAAAAAATAGGAGATATAGAAATTCGCGTAGTTGGCAAATTTGGCAATGAAGAGTTAAGCCCTGACAACTATGACATTAAACATATTGCATCGATTTTGCAAAATGTTGAAGACCTGCTGTACCCAAACAATAAAAAAGACAGACCGATTATATCTTACAATATTAAAGAAGGTTCCGTTAAGCATATTTTTAAAACCGCCATTCAAACTATCATCGGATTTAGTGCTGTGTTATCAGAGGTTCAGTCAAAAAATTCTATTGATTTCCTAGAATTAAAAACTGCACGCACCATTGAAAATATTCAATATTTGGCGCTTCAAAAAAACTAAGAATTCCAGATTAAAACTTCTTTAAAAGAAGATTTCGAATTAATTATAAATCCTTCAACCAAATTTATTAGGACTGAAAATATTTGGGTTGATGCTGAATTGTACTTTTACGGCATCTTAAAAGATGCTGGTGGCAAAAGCAAAGCAAACATCCATCTTGATACTGAAGATTATGGATATTTATCTATTGAAACTGGGGAAGAATTTTTAAAACAAAGAGAAGAAAATTTGTTGTATAAAAAATTTGGGGTTAGGGCAAATGGAAAACAAAATATCGAAACTGGCGAAGTTGACACAAAATCATTGAAGCTTTTAGAGTTAATTAATTACAATCCAAAATTTGACAGCGAGTATTTAAATAGCCTAATTTCTAAAGCCAAGAAGAATTGGAAGGAAATTAATGCTGATGAATGGTTATTGAATTTAAGAGGTGGCTATGAAGCATAGCGTTCTTCTCGACACAAGCTTTTTCATTAGGCTTTTAAATGACGAAGATCCACTTCACAAAAATGCGGTTGGCTATTTTAGATATTTTTTAGAAAATGAAATAAGCCTCAAAGTTTCAACCATTTCAATCGCTGAGTATTGTGTACACGGAAAATTAGACGATTTGCCTCTTAACAATGTTCAAATTGTTCCATTTAATCTAAAAGATGCAGAAAGAACGGGAGAATTCGCAAAGATAATTTTTATTGAAAATAAAATAAGTTTAAAAAAATTATTTCCAAGAGCCATCATCCCAAATGATTCAAAACTTTTTGCCCAAGCGGATTTAGACAAGACTGTTAGTCATTTTGTAACTTCTGATTTCAGGTCAAAAAATACGTTTAAGATGCTTAAAAAGTCAACAATCCCTAAATTTGAGATTATTGGCATTGATGTTCCTTATACGCATACTTTTGGTGTTTTAGATTTATAAAAACCAAATAAAAAGAATAAAGAAATATTTTCTAAAAAACAATTCCTTCTTATTGCTTCTTTTTAAACAAATTCTTTAAAGCATTTTGAACAAGGCTGTCTTTTGCTTTATTTATTGGAGTTTTAATTGGCGAAGCCGTTTTTGTGGTGTCAGCGCTTTTGGTTTTGGAGGTATCCACTTTCGTTTTGTCTGGAATTAAATTGCCCAATGCTTCGGTTGCCTGATTGATTAATTTCCCTTTTTGCATATTGACCAATTGCGTAACCAAATTGGTCGTGGCCTGACTAATGTCGGTTGAAACTTTCGGATTGGCAAAACTTCCCGTTAAAACAGCATTTATAGGGAGATTTTCAATTTTTGCCACATCGGCTGGCGTTAATTTTGAAATTAATTTATTGACTTCCGTACCTAAATATTTTGCCGGAACATCAAATTTTAAGTTGTAAGCCATGCTTTGGTCAAAACCGTGTGAACCGGCAACTTCAATATTGATATCCTGATATTTAAGCGTAAAAGGGTTGATTTCTACTTTTCCGTCTTTAAAAGTCAATGCCATTTTTAAAGCATCCAAATTTAAATTTTCAAGATCTAAAAATTTCACGTTTGAAGCCAAAGAAGTCAGCAGCTGTGAATTGGCTGAAATTAATTTGGAATCCAACAATTGACCGATTAAATTTCCTGAAATTGTTTTAAGATCAGGCGTCATATCATCGGTTAAATTCCCCGATAATTTGATGGTTGAATTTAACTTTCCAAAAACTGCATTGGCTATTGGTGCGATGGCTTTTAACATGGCCAATTGCGTAAAAGATTCTGAAATATTCAAGGCATTTAATCCTAAATCCATATTGAATTTCGGCGTTTTTTCTTTGGTGGAAACCATTCCGCTCAAGGCTATTTGTCCGCCAAAAACATTCATTTTTAAATTGCTCAAGGTTACGGCTTCATCTTTAATGGCCAAATTTCCCGAAACTTCTTTTAAATTCAAATTGTCATAAACTACTGTTGTTGCCTTGGCGGCGATGGTAACATCTAAAAAGGCAGGAATTTTTAACGCTTCTTTGGTTGTTTTAGTTGCGGTAGTGTCGGTTTTGGTTTCCATAAAATCGGCCACTTCAAATTGACGGGAAGTCATATTAAAATTTCCCTTCAGCACCTGATTTTTAAAAAGAAATCCGTAAAAATTATCCAAACTTCCGGTTACATGAAAATCCGAATTTCCTGTTTCCCCATCAAAATTATTCAAACGAATATCCTTAGGGTTGAAGGCAATGGCGGCTTGTTCAATTTTAAATGGTTTTGCCATTTCCTCGCTTTCATAATTAAAATCGGTGACCGTAATGGTGCCCGAATTTTGAATATTTTGATACTGGCTTGCCTCAACCGATTTCATGTCAAATCGCGTTACCATAGCTGCTTTTAAAATACCTGTCAAAGGTTTTTCCAATTTTACGGGATACGCTTTGGATACATTTGCCAAATTTATAATTCCTTTAAGTTCTGCATTTATCAACGGATTTTCAGCAATATTTACAATGGTTGCTTTTGCGTTAAACACATCCTGGTCAATGGTAAATGACAACTTATTAAGGTCTATGTAAGTATCGTTAAATATTCCGGATTTGTTTACAATACGAGAATCTATCACAATATTTTTTACAGATTTTGGTAAATCAGGATATTGAAATGAAGCATTGTTTGAAGCAATTTCAACATCAAAAGTGGGAATTGTGGTATCAGAATAAGTTCCTTTAACAAGGCCGTTTACTTTAAAATCGCCAGAAGTTTTAACGCCATCCAACTTTCCTGAATACATTTCCGGAATCAATCCCAAAAAGTTTTTAAAGTCAGCTGTTGGTGTTTTAAATTTCATGTCATAAACTTGTCCGGCGTCCGTTATCTGAATAAATCCGTCAAACGCAATTGGCAACAAATTTACCAAAGCTTTATTTTCCTTAAAAGTATATTTAAGATTTTCCAAATCCAATCCCAAAACAGCATCAAGCGACAATGAAACATTTTTTAAATAGTTTGTCTTGTCTATGGAAACAAGCAGTTTGGCGGTTGATTTTGTTTTTAAATCCAGAATTTTATTTTTAAAATCGCCGCTGCCTTCGTGGTTGATACTGTCCAAAATTACGCTCATATTAGAGGCTGCATCAAAATAAGTAAAGCGAAGATTTTTAAGGGCATAATGCTGAAAATTCAGGGTGAACTCCTCATTTTTAGCAGCATCTTTTTCATCTTTACCTTTTAAGGCAATGTCGTAATTTGATACGCCATTTTTGTCATAAATAATATTCACTTTCGCGTTTTCACTGCTAAAAGCCTCAATGCTCATCTGTTCTCCTTTTCCTTTAAAAAGTGCTGCAATACTCATTTTTAGGGTAAAAGTTTCTGAATAAAACAAGGTGTCATTTTCAAAAGGTGCCTTGTTAACAATGCTTAAATCATCAATGATGACGGTAGCTTTCGGAAAGTTTTTAAACAAACTCAAATCAACATCCTCAAAAGCCACCACCGCATCCACATTTTTATTGATGGATTTTAGCACCAATTCCTTGATTTTTCCTTTAAATAAAAAAGGCGTAGCCACAAGAACAATAGCAAAAACCAATAAGATGATTCCAATTATTTTAAATGCTTTTTTCATAATTATTTATGTGTTTTTCGATGAAATTTAGGATTTGATTTGTTTTGTAATCCTTTATGGCAAATTTAATGCTTAAGTAAAGGTAATAAAAAAGAGAATAGAGAATAGAGAATAGAGAATAGAGAATAGATAATTGAGAATAGAGAATAGAGAATAGAGAATAGAGAATAGAGAATAGAGAATAGAGAAT
>DAIQBF010000028.1:6628-21099 GCA_036781305.1 Lutibacter sp. | reverse complement strand
TTTCCCTTTTACACAGCCAAAAGATCCCGACTGGATACCCCGATATGAAATTTATAATATGCCGGGAGAATACCACAATGGCGGAATATGGCCTTTTATT
The DNA here is from genome assembly GCA_036781305.1 of Lutibacter sp. Taxonomy (GTDB): domain Bacteria; phylum Bacteroidota; class Bacteroidia; order Flavobacteriales; family Flavobacteriaceae; genus Lutibacter. Next base: position 20,999 of record DAIQBF010000028.1, on the reverse strand, counting down.
TGCGGATTTTATGTGGCTGCGCTCGTTGCTGCCAACAAACACAAACTCGCCATGGAAAAACTCTTTGAGCTCACAAAAATCATAAAAATTTCCAATACCGAAAATGTGACTTTCGGATTTAATGAGTGGATCAAAGCACAAGACGGAAAACCAAAAGGACAGGATTGGCAAACGTGGTCTGCCGCACTATATCTTTATGCCGTAAAATGTGTTGAAGAAAAAAGCACCCCGTTTTTTGATGAAATAAGAGCTTAATTTTTTTGCCATAAAAATTTTAATCAAAAAAACAAAGATGAAGTTGACATTTGTGTTGCCGATTGTTTGATTGTTAACCAGCCTTAATTAGCACATTTGCAAAACCGCACAAGTCGACCCACAACCCAAGTTTTAAAAAAAAACTAATTTTCCCACCCACTGACAGGATGTTGAAAAGAATTTAAAAATAAGTAATGACAAATCAAATTTCTTTTTCTATTTTTGACACTAAATGTCAACACATGTTATGTCAACAGAAACAGTAGGCGAAAAGCTAAGACAACTAAGAGAACAAAATGAAATGCCTTTACGAAAGGTTGCTGCATTAATTGACATTGATGTAGCAATTTTAAGCAAAATGGAACGTGGAGAAAGAAAACTTACAAAAGAGGTAGTTTTAAAACTCGCAGATATTTACAAATACAGTGCAGATGACCTTTTGGTATCATTTCTAAGCGATAAGATAATGTATGAGATTCAGAATGAAGACCTTGGAGAAAAAGCATTAAAAGTGGCGGAGAAAAGAGTAAAATATTTAAAAGCGATTAAGAAGGAATGACCATCAAGCAACTCATAGAAAAATATACAGCCGATAGGGATCATTACTTGACAACCAAGTATAATGAAACACTGCTACGCAGTGATTTCTTAGACCCACTTTTCGAGTTGCTTGGTTGGGATATCAAAAACAATGCGGGTAAACCGACTAACGAAAGAGAAGTAATTTTGGAAGAAGCCTTAAAAGCGAATGCTTCCGAACACTCTAAAAAACCTGATTACACATTCCGACTATTTTCAGAAAGAAAATTCTTTTTAGAAGCTAAAAAACCTTGTATTTCTGTTGAGTCAAATAATGATACAGCAAAACAAGTTAGACGATATGGTTTTACAGCCAAATTGAAAATCTCAATTTTATCAAACTTTGAATACTTAATAATTTATGATACCTCAGTAAAAGTTGAGAAAGACGACAACCATCAAAAGGCACTCGTAAAAAAATACCATTACACAGAATACGAAAGCAAGTTTGAGGAAATCAAACAGCTTTTAGGAAAAGAATCTGTGTATTCGGGAGCATTTGAAACGGAGTGGAAAGAAATTGAAAGCAAAATCAATCAATATTCGATTGACAATTTATTCCTGAACCAAATCAACGAATGGAGAAAAGTCTTAGGTGCTGAAATTTACAAACACGACCCGAAAATTGACGAGCAGCAACTAAATGATGTTGTTCAGAGCTATATCAATAGAATTATTTTCCTTCGAGTTTGTGAGGACAGAAATTTAGAAGATTACCAAACTCTATTAAAGTTTGCTAATACAAATGATTTCAATGCTTTAATCAAAAAGTTTGAGCAAGCAGACAAACGCTATAATTCAGGCCTGTTTGACCAATTGCTAAAGAACAAAATTGTAGAAAATATCAGTTCGGTATTTTGGACAATTATCAAGCAGTTGTATTACCCTGAAAGTCCTTATTCATTCAGCGTTTTTTCTTCTGATGTATTGGGAAGCATTTATGAAATCTTCCTTTCTGAGAAATTGACGATTCAAAGTGGTGTGATTGTTTTAGTCAAAAAGCCTGAAAATGTTGACCGTGACATAATCACTACACCTACTTTTATAATCAGCGATATTTTACGTAATACCGTTTTGAAAAAATGTGAAGGAAAAGCGGATAAGGAAATTTTAAAACTTAAATTCGCCGATATTTCGTGCGGTTCAGGGGCATTTTTATTAGAGCTATTTCAACTACTGAATGATATTTTGATTGACCTCTATCTGAAAAATGATAAATCAAAGCTCATTCAAACCAATATAAACACTTACAAACTGCCATTTGAGATTAAGCGACAATTTTTATTGAATTGTATCTATGGAGTTGATAAAGATTATAATGCAGTAGAAGCTGCTAAATTTGGTTTACTCCTCAAATTGCTCGAGGGTGAAGATGTAAATTCAACCAATAAGATAAAACCAGTTTTACCTAACCTTTCACAAAATATCTTTTTTGGAAACAGTTTGCTGAATTCAAAACAAGTTACCAACAAGAAAGACCAGGTAATTATCAATCCGTTTGATTTCTCAAAACTTCGTTTTGATGTGATTATGGGAAATCCACCTTATATGAAGTCGGAAGATATGAAAAACATCACGCCACTTGAATTGCCACTTTATAAAACCAACTATGATTCGGCTTACAAGCAGTTTGATAAATACTTCCTTTTCCTTGAACAAGGAATAAACTTATTGGCAGAGGACGGAATTTTAGGCTATATTGTTCCAAGCAAGTTTACAAAAGTTGGAGCAGGCAAAAAACTCCGTGAATTACTTGCCGAGAATGAGTATTTACATTCCATCGTTTCATTTGGAGCAAACCAAGTTTTTGCTGACAAAACAACATACACTTGTCTATTAATTTTAAATAAGAAAACGCAAAAGACTTTCCAATATGCGGAAGTAAGAAGCCTGAAAAGTTGGAAAATAAGAGAGCCGGATGCGGTAAAATATGAAACACAAAAAACAAAAAGTTTAGATAGTGAAGTTTGGGTACTAATTCCTTGTGAATTAAAACCAGTATTTAAAAAAATCATTTCTCAATCTTCCACTCTTGAAAATTTACTTGGTGAGAAGAACATTACAAATGGAATTCAAACAAGTAAGAACTCTCTGTATATCATAACACCAGATAAAATAGATAATTTTTTTGTTTACTTTGAAATTAAGGGTAAAAAATGGAAGATTGAAAAGGATATTGTTCGTCCATATTATAAAACTCCTTCCAGTAAGAAATTAAAAGAGAAATTCAACACATATAAATTTTTAAGTCCTAATTCTTTTGTCATTTTCCCTTATAAAAAGGAAAATGCAAAAGTTGATGTAATTCTCGAACCTGAACTTCGAAAGAATTTTCCTTTAACGCATAGTTATTTCAAATATTATGAAAAAGAAATAAAAACCAGGAATGTTAGTCCTCCAATTAATAAAGATGATTGGTTTAAATTTGGAAGAAGTCAACATTTAGATAGTTGGGTGGCTGAGGAAAAAATAGTGGTTGGAGTTTTGTCAACAGGTGAAAAATATCCTATTGATAAAAGTAAAGCAATAGTATCATCAGGAGGGACAGCAGGATATTGTATAATAGCTTTACCCGACAACTTCGATTACTCCATTTACTACATTCAAGCCATTCTAAACTCTAAATATTTAGAGTGGTTCAGTGCTTTGTATGGTGAAGTTTTTAGAGGCGGATATATTGCAAGAGGAACAAAGGTTTTGAAAAATCTACCAATCAGAAAAATTGACTTTTTGGATTCTAAACAAAAAGCACTTCACAACAAAATTGTAGAATCTCAAAAAGAATTAATCAGCATTTATGACCAAATTGATGCAAAAGCAGGAAATAAAAGGGCTTTAATTCCACTTCAAGGACAATTTGCAAGAGAGAAAGCCAACCTAGAAAAGCTATTAGCTAGATTATATGATTTAGGTAGTGGAGATTCATTAATCCCATTAATAAAAGAATTGTATGAAGCTAATTAAGAATGCAACAGCCGAGAAATTGAGAGGTGGATTTTACACGCCTGAGCCAATTGCTGCATTCATTTTAAAATGGGGCATCAATGGGAGTACGGATTATGTAATTTTAGAGCCGAGTTGTGGAGATGGTGTTTTTCTTGAACAACTGAAAGAGAATAATCACAAATTCAAATCATTAACAGCCATTGAGTTTGATGATATTGAAGCGGAAAAAGCGGAAAAGATTAAACTCAATAATAAGAGTGTTATCAATACAGACTTTCATTTGTATTGCAACGAAACCACACAGAAATTTGATTTAGTGGTAGGAAATCCTCCTTACATCCGTTACCAATATTTTCAGGAAGAACAGCAAAACGAAGCAATCAAAGTATTCAATCGTGCAAAACTCAAATACTCAAAATTAACTAACGCCTGGGTTTCATTTGTAGTGGGTTCAAGTTTGTTGCTGAAAGAAAAAGGAAAGATTGGTTTTGTAATTCCTGCCGAATTGTTACAAGTTTCGTATGCTCAACAACTCCGTGAGTTTTTAGCTCATTTCTACAACAAAATCAATATTATTTCCTTTGAGAAATTGGTGTTCCCCGACATTCAGCAAGAGGTGGTTTTATTACTTTGCGAAAAGAACGGAAGCGACTCCCATTTGATTGAACACTTAGAATTAAGAGATGCTTCCGACCTTGAAAAACTAGATGTAAACCGACTTAAAAGTCCATCTAAGAAAATTGATTTCAAATCTAACAAATGGACATATTACTTTTTGGAACAAGAGGAAATTGATTTTCTTGAAAAAATTGCTTCAATAAGAAAAGTCCCAACGATTGGGAATTATGCCAAAGTTGAAGTAGGGATAACCACAGGTGCAAATAACTATTTTACTGTTCCATTACCAGTTGTTGAAGCTTATGATTTGAAAGAATATGCAATGCCAATGGTTGGAAGAAGCGTTCAGGTAAACAGTGTGATTTTCACGGAAAAAGATTGGAAGCTTAACAGACTAACCAAAGCAAAAGCCCATTTATTGGTGTTTCCTGCCAAAGAGAAAATTAACGGACATAAAGGAGCAAACTCATATATAAGATTGGGCGAATCAATGGGTGTAAACAAAGGTTACAAAACAGGGATTCGTGATGATTGGTTTGTTATTCCTTCCATCAAACTTTCTGATGCGTTGTTTATCCGTAGAAACAATCTCTACCCTCGTTTAATCCTGAACGAAGCAAACGCATATACAACCGACACAATGCACCGTGTATTTATGAAAAAAGATACAGATAAAAACGCTTTCATAGCCAGTTTTTACAATTCACTTTCTTTGGCTTTTTCTGAAATTGTTGGTCGTAGTTATGGCGGTGGCGTATTAGAGTTGATGCCAAGCGAAGCATCAAAAATACTGCTGCCCTACCAAATTAATAATGCTGATTTACTCGCAACTATTGACAAGATGATGCGAGAGAAAAAGAGTATTGATGAAATTTTAAAAATAACGAACAAGGAAATTCGAAATGACGGATATGGCTTTAGAGATAAAGAAAGAAAATTGGCTGATGGTATTTGGAAAAAACTTTCGGCAAGGAGGTTAAATAGAGGAAAATAATATATGGATACAGACGATTTATCAATACCAACCTATAATGGGATAATAATAGAAGCAGAGAAATTTAATCACAATCTGACATTGCAATTTGGGGTGTTAGCTTCTGTATGCGAAAATGATGACGATTATTTGAACAAGGCCGAGGTTTTAGTCCAAGAATGGCTTAAAGTGAAAGATTTTGAAAGTATAATCGATGATATATTTTTTGGCGAAAGTATGGACTTTGAGGAGTTCAAGAAAACATTGAAGATAATATCCATCAACATTACTGAAATCAGAAAAACCCCAATGGATAATCGGGAATTTGAAGATTATGACTAAATTTTGAAACAGTGGAAGCCGCTTCTTACAATATCAACCTTTTCCGCTCCCTTTTCAAAGGACGTGAAGATGTTTTTGCTGTTCGTTGGGAAAAAGGGGATAAAAAAGGGTATATGCCTTCGTGCTTTTATGACCCATATATGTACCGGGCACATAAAATGAAAGGCGGAACTTTTCAGAATTATAAAGACAAATCCTATTTACCATTAAACGATAATGAAATTGTAAAACATTTAAAAGGTATTCATCAAATAGGTGTTTATCCATTACTTACGGATAATACCTCGTGGTTTTTGGTTGCCGATTTTGACAAAGATAATTGGATAGCAGAAGCAAAAACATTCCTTAACGCTTGTGAACAAAAAAAAATACCCGCATATCTGGAGCGTTCCCGTTCAGGAAATGGCGGACATGTTTGGATTTTCTTTGAACAACCTTATCCAGCTATAAGAAGCAGAAAAATTTTCATTTCCATATTGGAGCAATCAGGCGTATTTTCATTGTTTGATAAAAGTTCAAGCTTTGACCGATTGTTTCCAAACCAAGATTTTCTTTCGGGTAAAGGTTTTGGAAACTTAATCGCACTTCCGCTATTCAAAACCACTTTAGAGCAAGGCAATAGCTGCTTTATTGATCCAAAATCGCTAAACCCAATTATTGATCAATGGCATTTTCTGCAAAACATAAAGAGAGTGTCTGTTTCTGTACTTGATAAATTATATCAGAATTTTTCAATCACTAACAAACCTGTTTTTCAAAAAAAAGAAATAGGAAAGCTACTTATTTCCTTAGAAAATAGGGTAACATTAAGTAGAGATGGAATGACGACTTCATTGATAAATTTCCTAAAAGAAGAATTGAATTTTGTCAATTCCGAATTTATAATCAAGAAGAAAATGGGTAAAAATACTTTCGGAGCGAAACGCATTTTCAAATTTGTGGAAGAAACTGAAAATGAAATAAGCATTCCGAGGGGATTTATTGGAAAACTAATTCGATTTTGTAGAGAACACCAAATTGAACACAATTTGTTGGATAAGAGAAAGAAAAAAGATCCTATTTTATTTTCATTTAATGCGCAATTACGCGAGCATCAAAAACAAGTTTTCGAAACTGTCGCTAAAAAAGATTTTGGTGTAATTGTAGCGCCGCCCAGTTCAGGGAAAACAATTATTGGGTTAAAAATTATTGCCGAAAAACAGCAACCTGCTTTAATTATTGTGCATCGCAAGCAATTGGTTGAACAGTGGATAGAAAGAATTGAAACTTTTTTGGGTATTCCAAAAAGTGAAATCGGCAAAATCGGCCAAGGGAAAAACAAAATTGGGAATAAGATTACAGTTGCAACAATTCAGAGTTTACCAAAGCAAATAGAGAACATTGAATCAGCATTTGGAACAATAATTATAGATGAATGTCATCACGTTCCTGCTGAAACTTTTAGAAATACCATTGAAAAACTTCACACTTTTTATTTGTACGGACTAACTGCAACACCATTCAGAAAGTATAGTGACGGAAAGTTGATTTTTACGCATATTGGAGAAATTATTGCAACGATAAAACCGAATGAAATTGAAGCATTCCAACAAGCAAAGATTGTTATTCGCAATACAGAACTTGATGTGCCTTACAATTCCAAAACAGATAGTTTTGAAACACTTTCAAAAATATTAATTCACGATTCTACAAGGAATAAACTTATTTTAGAAGATGTCAAAAGAGAATTGAATATAGGTAAAAAAGTTGTTATCATTACAGAAAGAAAGGAACATATAGCTTCACTTAATCAGTTTTTGAAACAATTTTATGAAGTGGTTACACTTAGCGGAGAAGATTCGGTAAACAGTAGAAAATCTAAATGGCAAATACTGAGTGAAGGAAATTTTCAAATATTAATTACAACGGGGCAATATTTTGGGGAAGGGACAGACTTGCACAACATTAACTGTTTGTTTTTGGTATATCCTTTCTCGTTTGAAGGAAAATTAATTCAATACATTGGCAGGGTTCAGCGTTCAGAAATTGCACCTATCATTTATGACTATAGAGATTATAAAATTGATTCCCTGAATAAACTCTTTTTAAAGAGAAATACGTATTATCGAAAAATAAATAAACAAGCTACCTTGTTTGATGAGCCAAAAGAGGAAAACCTCATTTCAAGTCACATCAAAACCATAGAAAAAACAATTAAAATACCAATTGAAGAACTTGAATTTGGGTATGGTGTTGTTTCTTTCAACTATTTGATTAGCGAGATGAATATCGCTCTTGAGTTTGAAATAGAAAATTTGGCAGTAAGACCTGAATTTGATGTTTTGAAACCCTATTTTTCAAAAATGCTTAAATCTAAAAATGTAAGTATTGATATTTTTGCAGAGTTTGAATACGGAAAATTAGTTTCGCAATTGGCAAATTCAACTAATCTCGAAAAAATAAACCATGAAGTCGTTGAAAGCGTAAAATTCCAGTTCATCGCAAAAAACTTATTAGGCAGACAACCTTCAATAAAAGAAAATTTATTAACTGTAAACGAATTAGAAAGTCAAAATCTATACACTGACGGAGCAGAATTATTAGAAGCAATTTTAAAAACCAAAAACTTCAAACACTCACATTATATTAGGTTTTTAGCAGATAAACACCTATGCAATCTTATGAAAATCAGATTTGTATTAAGTCCGTTTTCATTTGTTTTTCTTTTATCAGGAGAACAACAATATCACATTATATTGGAAACACTTGACACAGAGGAAGCTACCTATCTATGGCATACTGGTAAAAGCAAACAAATGCTTATAGACAAAGTAAAAGAAATTAACCAACAACTCAATATAATTCGCAATAACGGAAGGCAAGTATTCTTAGAAACAAATCCTAATAATTTTTCCAAAATTATTCACGATTATTCAGAGAACAAAAAAGGATTTATTATTTGGAAAAATATGTTGGAAGAAAGAATTCTATAACCTGAAGCAAAAGTACATATTTGTAAATCCGAACCATCCGAATATACAAGATAATTTCAATTACCACATCTAAAAATCCAATAAACCAAAATACAAGTAACCAGTTTTCAGTAGCAGTCATCAGTTTAGAAAGCTGTGGAAGTTGAAGGTAATTTCAAACACCTCATCTAAAATTCCAAAACTCCAACAAACTAAATTAATTCTATAAAAAAACTCCTCGTTTCCGACTGCGTTCTCTGTGCGGGTCCTTCGGCAAACTCAGGACAGGTTACAATCCTTCCCTCGGCTATGCCTGCCTATCGACAGGCTGGCTCGGGATAAACTTCTCATCTCTCCACTGGTAATTTATAAGATTTTTTCGACTTAAAAATCGGAGATTTTTCCGCCGAAGCAATATTTTTATTGAATGTTTGTCGGTTTGTACTAAATCCGATTTGAGCATAAATTTTATGAGGTGTTGGGCTTTTATACTTATTTTATGTCTTTTTTTAATTTGTCCAGATTTTGTCTTGAATCAAAAACAGTAATAATTTCAATTTCTTTTTTGTCAAAGTTTATTCTGTAGTATAAAGTTGTTTGTTTTGTTACAACACATTTAAAAAGTCCTTTAAACTCGGAAGATTGTAAACAACTTTCAGGTTGTTTAGAAATCTGGTCAATTTTAGAAGTCAGTTTTTTAATAAAATCATTCCTAACTTTTAAATTCCAATTTTCCAATAAAAAATCGCTCAGTTTTAAAAGTTTATTTTCAGCGAATTCTGATAAAAATACTTTCATTAAGAAATCTTTTTCAAAAAGTCAGAATACTCAACTCTTTTTCCTTTATTTAACTCTTTAATCCCTTTTTGAATTTCGTTTTGCTCAGACAAACTCAACTCATTCCAAAAATCGACTTTTTCTTTTTGAATAAATTCTGTGATTTTCTCAATGAATTTAACATTCTCAATGTTGATAATTATTTTTAACAACGCTATTTTAGAAGTTTGAATATTCATTTTTATCATATTTTAGTCAAAGTTACAAAAAATATAAATTACATTTTTACTCAGAGAATATTTTTGCTCGTATGAAGTCCAACCAATTATAACATTACAAAACATACTATTTATCACTTTGTTTTTCGAGATAACCGTATGTTTTTATTATTTTATCGGTTTAGGGTTATGATTTGTGCGACTGGAAAATTGGAGATTTTTCCGCCAGAACAAATTTTTGTTGAATGTTTGTCGGTTCATTATTTAGACTAAATGCAAGCATAAATTTCAAATTGATGTCTCACTAAATTTAAGAAATTCAACTGCTCAAGATAAAATTCTGAAGCTTTCTTTGATGCATTTATTTTTTCTTTCCAAAAGAAAGTTTTAATTTCTCTTTTGTATTTATGGTTTTCAATGATTAACTGAAAAATATTTCTCAAAATCCAACCTATAGATGCTGAAACAATAGCAATCATTGTTCCTCCAATTTTAGGATATTCTTTCCATAATTCTATAATTTCCATTTTTCAGTTTAAATGTTTTACAACTGGTTTTGTAAAAAGTTTTATAATCCAGAATAATTCCCAGAAAGGCATCCAGGAAATTGCATAACGTAATTATTTGTTGAGTTATATTGTAATTTAGAGTATCCTTTTGTTTTTATTTTATTTATGACTTTTTCGTGGGCATCAGTCTCTTTAATTAATTTCATACTGGCTTGTATTTGGTCAAATCCATTTAACATATAAATCTTCTTATTTATACTTGCACAAAATCTTATTAGAGCTGTTTTATCATAATCTTCGATATTATATTTATTTTCAACAGCTTTATTTACTTGTTCCCTAATTTCATCAACAGTCATTTCCCCATTTCGTATATAAATTATTTGGGAAAATACTCCTGCCATTTCTAAATATCTACTTTCAGAGATTTCGTCGTCATTTCCAAAAATATCTTTAAGAGCAAAATATCGAGATGCTATGTTGCTCGTTACAGGTTGTCTTTTGTTTAAAAAATAAATTATAATTAAAAAAAATACGATTATTCCAATTATCCAATACATATTATTTTAGGTTTAATATTTTACAACGAGTTTGTATATTATTTGTGCGACGTAAAAATCGGAGATTTTTCCGCCAGAACAAATTTTTGTTGAATGTTAGTATGTTTGTATTAGTTCAAATTTAAGCATAAATTTTATAAAGTGTTAGCAAATGTTTTTAATCCTAAATAACTCAAAATGACTTTATTTTCCATTTCAATAGGAATTTCTAATATATTCCATAATTCATTTTCCTTTAATGAATATTTATGTGATATTTTATAGAAATCATCATTATAAAAAACAAAAAAAACAATAAAGTGTTTTAATATTACTGAATAATTCCCATTTGTATATTTAAACATTCCTATAATTCTGTTAAGTTTTGATTTTTCACTAAATTTATATGCAATAATGTTGATATTTAATGAGTTATCTGTTTTTTTATTCAGAATTTGATTTTGAATTTTAGTATGTTGATTTTTGGATAACTTTACGTTTCTATAAATATTTAATTTAGACACGGCAGCTCTCCACAGAATGGAAAGGAAAAATAGCTTTAATTTATCAAAATTAAAATCCTTCAATTCATATGTCCTGACTTTAGAGTTATCTGTGGGTTTTATATATTTAAATCTTTTCTCGCTTAAAATTTTTGAAAAGTGAGTTTCAAATGAACCAATTATTTCATTATCACATTTTTTACATAGAATGTACTTATCATAACTTCCTGTTGGAACATAAGACTTTTTTGCTTTTCCATTAATTAATTTTAGTATATCAACTTTTATTAACCTATGGTTTTCATCATAAATGTCTTTATATAGAAAATCAGGAATAATATGAGATTTTTTTATTAATACTTTATTTGTATTACATAGACTACATTTCATAATGTGCTCTTACTATTTTCATAAATGCTATTTTATGATTATCAGACTTTACTTCAGAGATTTTATTTATTTGAAATAAATAGTCAACTGAGCAATAATATAAATGAGCTAATTCTGTACCTTCTGAAGTTAATTTCCCTGATTCAATGTGATGGTTACCTGTCTTAATTTCGGAATACACAAACGAAATTAACTCATTGTAAATAAACGTTTCTTTGTCAAAATCTGAATTGTTAACTATTCTAGAAAACCATTTTGGATCATCTACTGATTTTTCTTCAATAAAAGATTTAAATATTTTAAAATATTCACTAGCTAATTTTAATTCGGCATCATTTAGAGCTTTTTCTAAAATATTTAATTCGATATTTTCAGGTTCATAATATACGGCATTTATAAATGTATTTTTAGCATATCTTAATGCTTTTTCTCTTGTTTCATACACGAATGTTAAATCATTTACTGGATCTTTAGCACGATAACTTCCATAAATAGTTTCGTTCCAACATTCATCTCCATTTTTAAAAAATAAGTATGTAGCCCATTTTGGGTCATTATCATATTTGGCAACAATTCTATATTTTACAACTCTTTCTAAATAGTTATCTAATGAGTGTTCTTTTCTTATTTTTATAATTATTGAAACACCCCATATTATAAATGCAGTAATAAATAAAAACCAGTAATCTAAGTTAAATTCAAGTTTAAAAATATATTTTGTTGTTATTGTCACAATAAAAGAAAATATAAAATAATAAGAAGTCATTATTCCATAAACTGGAGCACTTGACCAAGCTCCTTGAGTTCTAATATATTTATTTGTGATAATTATATTTAGAATGCTTCCTAACAAACCACCAATTCCTAATATTAATGATTCTACACCAAGAATGTATCCTAATGCTAAAAATAGTAATGGAATTAAAAATTTAAAAATTCCTGTTAATATTGTTGTCAATGACACAATTCCGATAAAAATTAAAAATGCCCATAGATATTCCATAATTTTTTTTAATTGTTTACGAGTTTTTATAAGATTTATGCGACTTAAAAAATGGAGATTATGCCGCCGAAGCAATATTATTATTGAGTGTTTGTTAGTTTGTTATTTAGTTTAAATGTAAGCATAAATTTTACAAAGTTGCTGGCAATAGTTACTTTATCTCACTTTTAAGAAATTCGATACTATTTTCCATCTTTTCTTTTACTGAAGAAGTAATTTGTTTATTGTCTTTTTTAAAGGTTTCCATTATCCTCTTTTTGTCAGATTCAAACTCATTTTTATTAAATCCCTCTTTATTTCTTAAAAGAAAAGCAAATTCCTTTTTTTTGATTCCTTTTTTGTAAGGAACATTATATTCTTTTGCAAATTCTTTAAAAAATGAATTATTTTGACCTAACTCTACGACTTTCAAAATCACCGAATTATCAATAACACTTCCAGCCCAATTTAATTGTTCAGTTTTAATATGGGCGTTTAAAAGCCCTTTTCCATACATCATATTCGGTTTATAAATAGTACCTTTTACATTTTTACTTATTCCTGTAATAATGTTAAAGTCATCATATATCATACAACCTCTTACTGGGATTTGAAATAAATTGTTCATTGAATTAAATCTGAAGGAAACTTGTAAAAGTTCTTTACAACTATCCAAAGTGTCATCTTTTGTCCAAAAAATAACAGTATCAGAGATATTCAAGCAATTAATATTTGATTGACTTAAATCTGCAACAGTTGGTTTTAAAGGTCTTCTTTTAATTGATTCTGATAAGGATCTTTCAATTTCTGCGAGTAGATGATAAGAACGTCTTTCTAATTCTTCCACTGTATTATTTGTGAGAAATTCTTTAAATCCTAAATAGTCGAAATATGATATAAAGTGTTTCATTATCTTAATTAATTTTTACTTGTATTTAAATCAGTTTAAATTCTCAGCTTTTAATTACCGCTAACTCATTATATCAGTATGTATTAAACAACTTAGTCTGAATATTATCTGGATAACTCTAGCATTTCTAAACCCTAATAGGATAGAATTTAAATTAATTATATACGATTAAATTATAATCAAGTATATTTCGAAGAACTATTCAGAATTTGCAATTTTTTAATCTGGATTAGACTACTGAAATATAAACAATTTATTCTTTAATGCAATTATTATAATTAGTTTATAGGAAATCTAAATAGCAATAAGATTTAATTGCAAGTTTTAAAGTCTAATTTGTATAAAATTTGAAACTAATTTGAATCAGAAAAGAGACTAGCATTCAGTCAAATTAATTCCAAAAGAACTCCTCGTTTCCGACTGCGTTCTCAGTGCGGGTCCTTCGGCAAACTCAGGACAGGTTACAATCCTTCCCTCGGCTGCGCCTGCCTATCGGACAGGCTGGCTCGGGATAAACTTCTCGTCTCTCCGCCTCTATTGTTCTTCTAAAAAATATTGTAAAAATAAAAAACTCCTCGTTTCCCACAGCGCTTTCTGTGCGGGTCCTTCGACAAACTCAGGACAGGTTACAATACTTCCCTCGGCTGCGCCTGCCTATCTACAGGCTGACTCGGGATAAACTTCTCGCCTCTCCGCTTAGGAATTCAATCAAACATTTTCCATAAAAAAAAGTCCTTCATCTCTGAAGAACTTCTTTGCCTGCACTGAGCGTAGTCGAAGTGTGCGGGCGGAGAGACTTCCCTCGATCCCGAAAGCGTTCGGGACTCGGGATAAACTTCTCGTCTCTCCCTCCTTTATCTTCCAAAAAATGTTGTAAAA
>DAIQBF010000028.1:0-6528 GCA_036781305.1 Lutibacter sp. | reverse complement strand
AAACTTCTCGTCTCTCCCTCCTTTATCTTCCAAAAAATGTTGTAAAAATAAAAAAAGCCCTTCGTTTCCGAAAAGCTTTTCTGTGCGGGCGGAGATAGTCAAGCCCTTGATTCTTGTTGATTTTTAATGAACCCACAAAATAATTAAAACGCCTTATATATATGGGTTTATAAAGATAATTATAAAAATATGAATTAACAAAAATCATTTACAATCATTAAAATTCATCAATTTCAGGGGTAAGAACAGGGGAATTTTTATTATATTTACTGAAAAATAATACGATGCCAACTTTAAGCTACAGGACAAGAACAAATAGTAAATTTAATTCAATTTATTTAAGATATAAACAAGGACATCTATTTGATACCGAAGCTTCTACTGGAATTCAAGTCCCTAAAGGCAAATGGAGTTCTTCCCTTCAAAGAATAAACCCCACAGATGAAGTTGATTATGAGAAGCTAAACGCTAAACTTAGAGATTTAAAAGTGTTTATAGAAAGACAATACAGTAAAGATTCTACTGAAGGAATTATCTTTAATAACAAGTGGCTAAAGCAGTATATAAACAGCTTCCTTAAAAGAAAAACTATAGATTCAAAAGTTGATGAAAAGCATTTTTTATCAGCATTCTTAGGCTCTTTTATAAAAAATGCAAAAAAAAGACTCGACAGCCAGAACAATCCGATTAAATATCGCACCATACAGCATTATCAAACAACTAAAAATAAAATTGAAGCATTTGAAAAACATTCTGGAAAGATGCTTTCTCTTGTCGATATAACTTTGAAATTCCATTCTGATTTTATAGAATTTTTAGAAAATGAAGAACACCTTAACCCTAATACAATTGGGGGATATATAGATGTTATAAAGCAAGTCTGCAATAAAGCTGAACTTAAAGGTTATGATATATGTAATGACTTTAAGAGTTCCGACTTTTATACGCCTTCAAATGAAACTCTGGATACTTACTTAACTATACCTGAAATTCATAATATATATAATCATACTTTTGACAAAGATTATTTAGATAATGCTCGTGATTGGCTAATAATTTCTGTTTGGACTGGTCTTAGGGTAAGCGATTTACTTACATTAAGAAAATCAAATATAGAGGATGGTTTTATAAGGAAGGATACCTTAAAAACGAAATTCCCAGTGATTATTCCGCTACACAATCAAGTGAAAGCTATTTTAGATAAACGTAAAGGAAACTTCCCTAGGAAAATTAGTGACATCAAGTATAATAAATATATTAAGGAAGTATGCAAAGAAGCTGAAATTACTGAAATTATAAAAGGGGCAAAAATGTGTTCAAAGGAAATTAAACTTGAAGGCAAAAAGAAAAAGATTCATCGTAAAAAATTTGGGAATTATCATAAATATGAGTTGATAAGTAGTCACGTTGGAAGAAGAAGTTTCGCATCTAATCATTATGGAAAACTTGATACTTTAACCCTTATGAAAATTACGGGGCACAAAACAGAGCTTTTATTCCTTTCTTATATTAAGATTACACCTTCTCAATATGCAGAAAAACTAAAACAATATTGGGAGAAACTTGATTATAAAGAATTTGTTAATAGTTAAAAATATAATCTTAAATTTATACACAGCATTAAGAATTTATAATTATGGAGTCTCAATACATTCAAAATAAGTTTAGACAACTATTCAATTCCCATAATGATAAATTTCCCTTAAATGAATCGGAAGTTGATGTTCTTGAACACCCTTTTGAAAACCCATAAATTAAATAGCTTTTAAATGAAATATTTTATTAAAACCATTCAAGACATTGAAGATGTTTTTGTACCTAATTTTGAAACCCTTTTTATACCTACCCAAAAACTTGGAGATATTAGAGATGAATTGACAGAGTGCTTATATCCCTATGTACTAGAAAATAAAAACGATGACAAATCTAAAAAAATATTGATTGACTGTGAAGAGTTTATTTTGGGTAACGAATTATACTTTACTTCCTTTTGCTATGACTGTTTATCAAAAACAATGGACAAAAGGACTTTTGAAACAAAAATAAATCAAATTATTAGGGGGTTTGAAAAGATTTTCATTACAGAAAAGGAGTCAGAAATTTATTTTTTAAACACAAATGCGAATCAAAAATTAGAAATTAAAAAATTCATTGATGAAGTCGAGTTAACCATTGAAGAATTGACCAAATTAGAAGTGAATGATTATCAAAATATTGTGAAAAAATTATTTTGTAAGAGTTATATAAATGTAATAGACGATATATCTATTAAATATGAAGATGTTTTCCCAGATTATTTTGATAAATTAAAGATTCAAATAACAGAAATCAATAAAATATATCAAACTCACTTTAAAGATATCAGTGAATTAAATTATTTCATCTACCCTGATAATCAGGTTAAATTTAAAAAATATGAAAAAGAACTCATTTCAAAAGGCTATTTAAATGAGCAATTAGTTTGGATTAAAAAAAATAATGATTTAGTCAGATTGTACAAACACTTAAAAAATCAAGATGTTTTTATAGAAACAAAAGGAGTAGCTGCTCTAAAATCTTTACAAGAAAGATACTACATTGATTTAGGGAAATTTGACCAACCTGCAAGGATTGAAAAAATAACAGACCCAAGAAGTAAGTTTTCATTTCTCTACTAATTTAAAAACTCAAAATATTACTAGAATTAAGATTTAGTCCCTTTACTTTAGAATTCTAGTCCCTTTTTTCAAATAATTAGTCCTTTTTCAATTTTTTAAATAAAATTGAACTTTTTTACCCCCCTATCATTCAGTAATTTACCTTCCTTAAGTAATTTCATAATTAGTCCTATTTTGCTGATTATCAGTGTTATAACTATCTTTGTGTTATAATTTAAATATAAATAATTATGATAATTCAAAAATTAAATCAGGAATTACCTTACGGGATTCCCACACGTATTACTTCATATGAAGTAGACAGTCTTAAAGACAAAATTGAGCAATTAGAAAGACGTTTTAACAACTCTAAACCAGCAGAGAAACTTTACCTAACTAAAAAAGAAGTGATGGAATTATGTGGTATCACATCTCTAACTACTCTTTGGAACTGGAAAGAACAAGGACTACTTATTCCAAGTGCTCGAGCTAAGAGAAAGCCCTTGTATTTAAGGCAAGATGTCCTTAACTTTTTAAACGGGAAGGAGGTTCAAAATGATTAATTACTATAAATGTGTAAAGGGTCAATCGACAGTACTAGGTTCTATAGAAATTAATGAGTTTTTATCTATTGTTAAAAACGGAAATGAATATCTAGAAACAATAAAAGAAGCTAGAAGTAAACATTTAAAAGACAGAACCACGTATGATAAAATCAAGGTTTCAGAACTCCCTTGTTATACTTTAAACTTCACATTTGATAAAAAGAAGAGCAATGAAACTATTCTAGCTAGTACTGGGTTTATTTACTTAGACTATGATAATAGCACTAAAATTGACACTTCAAACCCCTTGATATTTGCAACTTGGCTTTCATTATCTGGCACTGGAAGGGGTATTCTTGTTAAAACAAGTGACCTAACTCTAAATAACTTCAAAGACACCTATCATTATATTGCAAAAGAACTAAATATAGAACCTGACTCTCAAGCTTGTAAAGCTACACAATTCAATGTACTATCGTATGACCCGAATCTGTATGTTAACTATGAATCTAGGGTATGGATAATTGATAATACTCAAATTAATAAAAAGTACCAATACAGTAATACTAAAAAAAAAAAGAAACTATTTGTAACGTAATGGGCTCAAAATATCGAGCTATACGCTTCAATAACCTAAACGAAATTATTCAAGGTATTGATTTTAATGGCGAAGCTGTATTTGTTTTTAAAGAAAAGATTGAATATGCAAATTGCTTCCTCCCATTTAAAGGTATATGGAATGGGCATAGAAACCATATATTATTAAGTTATACAATCCAATTAAGAGCCTTAAACCTATTTATAACATATAGAAACCTTTTAGAAATTCTTCGGTCTGTAAATACGAAAAAATGCCACGAACCTTACCCCGACAAAAGAATAATGGAAATTACAGATTATGTTATGAGAATAAATGATATTAAACTTTCAAATAATGCTACAAGAAAAATTGTATTCAATCCTGATTATGACTTGACGGGAAAACAAAGAAAACAACTTTCAATTCAAGAAATTAATAAAGGTAAAATTCAAAAATCAATTAAAAGGATTGAGCAAGTTATTGAAGAATGGGATTTTGAAAAATATGGAAAAATAACTCAAGAAGGAATCGAAATAAACGGAGGAGGATGTAAAAACACAATAAAAAAATATTACCATTTATTTAAATCTCAAATAAAAGAAATGAATGACGTTTTTAAAAAATCTAAAAGGACACTATCCTAAAAAGTGTGTAAACATAAATCTCGGGGTTCAATTTTTTACGGCTGAACCCTTTTTTTTTTTTTTTTAGATTATTTGTTAACAAAAAATATAATGTTTTATTTTTGATATTA
Organism: Lutibacter sp.; assembly: GCA_036781305.1. Classification (GTDB taxonomy): domain Bacteria; phylum Bacteroidota; class Bacteroidia; order Flavobacteriales; family Flavobacteriaceae; genus Lutibacter. The sequence goes on along the minus strand of DAIQBF010000028.1, from coordinate 2,013 downwards.
GCCTTTCAGCGAATCTTTATAGAAATATGAATAACATAATGCTCTAAGGAATTAAGTCACTTTGAAACTTTTCTATTAGCTTTTATAAGTTTTGTTGGATTTAAATAACCTAATCTAAACTTAAATCTTTAGTAATTAACCTATCCTACCCTCCCTCTTTATGCTTATAGCTATCTATAAAATTTATGCAATGCTCCTTTATAATACCCAGTTACTTGAACACCCGTATTGGTAGTACAATTAATTTTCACCTCATATACGCCATTTCCAATACTTTTAAAATCGACTTCGCCCTTTACCAAATATACATAATATTGGTCATCATTGCCGTCCATTGTAACTAAATTATATGCCATATTATCAATAGTATGTATTTTATTAGTTCCAGTTAAATCAATTACATACTTCCCCTCATCCAATTCAAGACCATTAGAGTTAATGCAATCTATTTGCATATAATAGCCATCTCCACTCAAAAAACCATCTCCACCCATACTAATTGTACTCGAAAACAATTGAATCTGACCCCTATTATTATTACCAAAATTCAATTTCCCTTGGGATAAAGGATATTCCACATTACCAACTTTAAAGTGGTTAGTGGAATTCACTACAGGGTCTGAACCATCAGAATCCTTTTGACATCCAATTAATAAAGTACAAAATAAGAATCCAAGCACTACATTTCTTTTATTTTTCATTTTATAATAGAATTTTTATTGTTTATAATATGTTTGATTAGGAGCACCATCCCATTGAATTTCAGTATTAGATATTTTTGTGAAATTATAGGTTACCGATTGCCCAGCTGGAAGGATTAATTTAAGACTGTAAGTTTCATTTGTATATTCTTCTGTTGTGGAAGCTTCTTGTCCATTTTCTAAATAAAAATCTATATTTCCTTTTTGGCTTATTTGAATTCCCCCAATTTGAATAATGACAACATCATTTGAAGTAAATTTCCATCCCAACTCAAAAGCAGAGTCATCAATTAGCCAAGTGCCTAATATCCAATCTGGTGGATTTATAGAATTTGAAGAATTATTATCATCTTCTTTAGAACAAGAAAATAGACTGATTACAGCAAAAATGCATAATAACTTTCTCATAGCGCTAAGTTTAAATTATTAATTTCTTGTAATATACAAAATAATTTGAAAAATTCGATAAAAATTTCATTGGAATATCTTTAAACAAAACCAGCATTTCTATATTAGAGATGTTGTAGCTCTTTTGCTAATTAATCAATACAGGGGTCAAGGCTAAATTCAGATTCTTTGTATGCATAATAAACTTTATTTAATGACTTGTACTTCATATAACTTGAATTTAACTTCAATATTTTTAATTTATATTTCTTATCCTCCATAAAACCATTAACTTTTAAATACAAAATTGTATTATATGGAATATAATCCCATTTTCCATATTTTTCAATTTCACCCTTATGGTAGATTATAAATTTATTGTTTTTAAACAAAGTAAATCCACCACCATCAAAAGCCCATTTCCCTTCAAGATTCTCAATTAAAATGCAATTAATATCAATATCAATACCCTTTTTAGCATTTTCAAGAACTTTCATATTAAAATTTGAAAAACTAACTTTTCCAAAAAAATCAAATAGTTCCTTCAATTTATTCACTTTTTTCAAGAAACTCTCCTCACTTAATAATCCCTCATTCTGTAATTTCTTTAATTGTTTATATTCATCTGAATCATAAATTTCATTAGATAATTTTATTTCATTCAACTTGTTGAGTTTCTCTTCATACTCATTATCCTCCAATAAACCTTGTTGTTTTAAATTTTTAAGCGCACTAATTAGACTATCTGTACTATTAACACTGATATTAGTATCTGATTTTGGATAATTTGTCGTACTCCCTTGTGTTTTATTTGAACTTTTAAAAGATGGCGGTTTAAATTCCCCCGAAAAATAAAAATGAGGTGACTTATTTACAATTTGCCCTTCTGAAAGTTGAAATAAATAAATAGCTATAATAATAAAAG
>DAIQBF010000027.1:12809-21582 GCA_036781305.1 Lutibacter sp. | reverse complement strand
TGAAACGAGCATTACAAATTTTGACACACAAAGAAATGATTAATGGCGAACAGCATCTGTTACCAATAAAAAATAAAATGTAAACAGATGAAAGGAATTATATTGGCAGGAGGGTCAGGAACTCGTTTGTATCCAATTACAAAAGGAATATCAAAACAATTATTGTCCATTTACGACAAGCCGATGATTTATTATCCGCTTTCTGTTTTAATGCTTTCGGGTATAACAGAAGTATTGATAATTTCTACGCCTCACGATTTGCCAAACTTCAAAAACCTTTTGGGTGATGGAACTGAAATTGGAATGCGGTTTTCCTATATTGAACAGCCGTCACCAGACGGATTGGCCCAAGCCTTTATTTTGGGAGAAGAATTTATTGGAAACGAGGATGTTTGTTTGATTTTAGGAGACAATATTTTTTATGGTGCCGGGATTGAGCTGTTACTGAAAAACGCTGTAAAAACAGTTTCAGAAGAAAAAAAGGCAACAATTTTTGGATATTATGTGCACGAGCCCCAACGATATGGAGTTGCGGAATTCGATAAAGAAGGGAATGTGCTTGGCATTGAAGAAAAACCGGCTGAACCAAAAAGTAATTATGCAGTGGTAGGCTTGTATTTTTATCCGAACAGCGTAGTTGAAATAGCAAAAAACACGAAACCAAGTGCTCGGGGAGAATTGGAAATTACAACAGTAAATCAGACCTATTTGCAAAGGGAGAAGTTAAAAATGGCCATGATGGGCCGCGGTTATGCTTGGCTGGATACGGGTACACAAGATTCGTTGTTGGAAGCTTCCAATTTTATCCAAACCATAGAAAAAAGACAAGGATTGAAAGTTGCTTGTATTGAAGAAATTGCCTTTGAAAAAGGATATATTTCTAAGGAACAGTTGCTAAAGCTTGCCGAAGAATATAAGAATAATGTTTATGGTTCATACTTGCTTAAATTAGCGTCGCAAAGTAAAAAGTTCTGAATACATAATGAATTACAAATCAAGTAAATACGCTCTATGTTTTTTTTGTTACTTTTTTTATCAATGAAAAAATAAAAGAAGAAGCAGGTGGAGTTGAAAAGGAGCTTTTTAGTCCAAAAGCATTCTATATAATTATCAAAAAAATATCGAAAACCAAATGAAATTCAGCAAAACAGACATTCCCGATGTTATTTTATGTGGGCCAACAGTTATTAAAGACGAGCGAGGTTATTTTTTTGAATCTTTCAACAAAAATATTTTTGAAAAACACTTGGGAAAACCCGTTCATTTTTGTCAGGACAACGAGGCTAAATCCACAAAAGGAGTTTTAAGGGGATTGCATTATCAATTGCCTCCTTTTGCACAATCCAAATTGGTGCGTGTCATTTCAGGAAAAGTGCTTGATATTGCGGTGGACATTAGAAGAGATTCTCCAACATTCGGACAGTATGTGGCGGTCGAACTCAGCGGTGAAAATAAACACCTGCTTTTTGTTCCTGCCGGATTTGCGCATGGTTATGTGGTTTTAAGTGATGAGGCGATATTTAGTTATAAAGTTGATAATTACTATCATAAAGAATCTGAAAGAGGCATTATTTATAATGATTCCGAGCTGCAAATCGATTGGAAATTGTCTTTTAAGGAATTGATTATTTCCGAAAAAGACAAGATTCAGCCCAAATTTAATAAGGCCGATTTGTTTGGAACAAATATTTTTGGAGGATGAACGTATTAATTACAGGTGCAAACGGACAATTGGGGCTGGAACTGAAAAATTTGGGGAATAAATTTCCAAAGTTCAACCTTTTTTGCACGAATAAATCAACTTTGAATATCCTTAATTTTGAGGAAGCGGAACAGTATGTTTTAAAAAATAAAATTGATGCAATAGTGAATTGCGCAGCATACACCGATGTAAATAAAGCAGAAGAGGAGTTTGAATTGGCAGGTGAAGTGAATCACTTGGCCGTTAAAAATTTAGGGTTGATTGCCAAAAATCACAATATAAAATTAATACACCTTTCTACCGATTATGTGTTCGATGGAAAATCGAAGATTCCTTATGCGGAAACTGATAAAACGAATCCGAAAAACGCCTATGGAATCAGTAAATTAATGGGTGAGAAGGCATTGTTGGAAATCAATCCGAGAAATTCAATAATTATCAGAACTTCTTGGCTGTATTCAGAATTTGGCAATAATTTCGTAAAATCAATACTGAAATTAAGTAAAGAAAAGGAAAGTATTTCCGTGATTTACGATCAAGTAGGATCGCCAACTTATGCAAGGGATTTGGCGCTGGCCATTTTGAAAATAATTCCGGAAATCGCCAGTGAGGACATTCAAATTTATCATTATACAAATAAAGGTCAGTGCAGCTGGTTTGATTTTGCAGAGGAAATTATAAAAATTGCAAATTATAATTGTGATGTGTTACCAATAACATCAGAAGCATACAAAACCAAGGTAAAAAGGCCGAAATACAGTTTGTTGAATACTAAAAAAATAGAACAGGAGTTTAATTTGGAAATTCCTAATTGGTCAGCTGCTTTGAAGGAATGTGTTTTAAAGTTAAAAAAGCCCCCTAGCCCCCGAAAAGCCCCCTAGCCCCCGAAGGGGGAATTAAAGAAGTTAAAAGTTAGACATTCAAAATTTCAAAAGTCGTAAATCGCAAATCGCAAATCGCAAATCCAAAACACCAAAATACCAAAAAATGAAATCATTATTAATAACAGGCGGAGCCGGATTTATAGGTTCGAATTTAGTGGAATATTTGATTGAGAAATATCCCGATTATCAAATTGTGGTGCTCGATTTACTCACTTATGCCGGTGATGCTGACCATTTAAAATCGGTGAAAAACGCCAAAAACCTCACTTTTATAAAAGGGGATATTTGCGACAGGGCTTTGGTGGAGCGTATTTTTCAGCACCATATCATCAAAGGTGTTTTCCATTTGGCGGCGGAATCTCACGTGGACAATTCAATCCTTCGCCCTGATGTGTTTATTGAAACCAATGTTAAAGGGACTTTTACGGTACTGGATGTCGCCTATAAATATTGGATGGAAAAGCCATTTGTATTTAAAAGCAGCTTTGAAAATAGTCGTTTTTTGCATGTTTCCACCGATGAGGTTTATGGCTCTTTGGGTAAAACAGGTCTGTTTACCGAGCAAACTCCCTATGCGCCAAATTCCCCTTACAGTGCCTCAAAAGCAGCCAGTGATATGATTGTTCGTAGTTATCATCACACTTACGGAATGAACACCGTAATCACCAACTGTTCTAACAATTATGGGCCTAAACAGCATGATGAAAAATTAATTCCAACCGTCATCAGAAAAGCATTGGCAGGAGAACCTATTCCCATTTATGGAAAGGGAAAAAATATTAGGGACTGGTTGTATGTGCTGGATCATTGCAAAGGACTGAACCTGGCATTTCATAAGGGTAAATACGGAGAAGTTTATAATATTGGTGGAAAAAATGAGCGAAATAATAAGGATATTGCCGAAAAAATTTGTGAAATTTTGGACGAATTGGTGCCGTTAAAGAACCAAAGCCATAAAAACCTGATTACCTTTGTGGAAGATCGCGCTGGCCACGATTTCAGGTATGCCATTGATGCCAGTAAAATTCAAAATAAATTGGGATGGAAAGCCGACGAAAATTTTGAAACTGGTTTGCTGAAAACTGTGAAATGGTTTATCAATAAATATAAAGGTTAAGGAAATAGGGAAAAGGGATTAGGGAAAAAATGACTCAAATACTTAATGCCTAAGTCTCAATTCCTTATTCCTAAGAACGGATATAAAAAATTCATTGTTATCCGATAAAAATTTATTGAGCTCAACGTAAATGGAACTTGATAAACAGTTCGCCCCGATGGGGCTTGTTTTCAATGAAAATCTATTTTTCTATAAATAGGTTGTCCCGATGGGACTAAAACAGCTCTGTTGGAGCGAAATGTTTGTTTTGGGAAATTTAGCAAGACAATACAAAAATTATAAATAAAACCTGCATTTAAAGATTCGAATCCGTAAAAGTTGCTATTTTTAAGGATTCAAATCCGTAAAAGTTGTAAATTTGAATTATAATTTGTCAAAAATGATTGAAAGAATACTTGAAAAAACAATAAAAGATCGGCTCAATAAGGGCAAAGCAATTATTTTATTGGGAGCAAGACAGGTAGGTAAAACGACTTTGTTAAAAACATTGTTTGGCAATTCATCAGATATGTTGTGGTTAAATGGTGACGAATTGGATGTCCAGGCACTATTTGAAACAATTTCAGCGAAACGATTAAAAGCTATTTTTGGAAATAAGAAAATAATATTGATTGACGAAGCACAACGTATAAAAGATATTGGTTTGCGTATGAAATTGATAACTGATCAAATTCCAGAGGTGCAATTGGTGGCCACAGGGAGTTCTGCTTTTGAGTTGGCTGATCAGGTTAATGAACCTTTAACTGGCCGCAAATGGGAATACAAAATGTATCCTGTTTCCTTTGGCGAAATGGTAGCACACCATGGATTACTTGAAGAAAAGAGAATGTTACCGCACCGTTTGGTTTATGGCTACTATCCAGATGTGATAAACAATATTGGTATCGAAAAGGAAATTCTTAAACAGTTGTCAAATAGTTATTTGTATAAAGATGTCCTTTTATTGGAGCAAATAAAAAAACCAGAAGGACTCATAAAGTTGTTACAAGGTCTCGCGTTTCAAGTCGGATCTCAGGTTTCATATAATGAATTGTCGAAATTGTGTGGCTTAGATGCAAAGACAGTTGAAAAGTATATTGTTTTACTTGAGCAAACTTACATTGTATATCGCGTTGGATCTTTTAGCAGAAACCTGCGTTCAGAATTGAAAAAAAGCAGAAAAATATATTTTTATGATAACGGTATCCGCAATGCATTAATTGCTAATTTTAACCATTTGGAGCTCAGGCAAGATATTGGTGCCTTATGGGAAAATTTTGTTTTTTCCGAACGTATAAAATATTTACATTATCATCAAAAATGGACGAATACTTGGTATTGGCGAACCAAAGAACAAAAGGAAATTGATTGTATAGAAGAAAATGACGGACAAATAGCTGCTTTTGAATTCAAATGGCAACCAAATGCAAAATTTAGAGCGCCGAAATTGTTTTTGGAAAATTATCCGGAAAGTCAATTTAAAATCATACATAGAGATAATGTGGAAGATTTTTTACTTTAAAAGACAATTTAATGATTGATAATTAAAAAAAATAAATGAGGGCAGAACCACAAGACTGAAAGACAAAAAACAACTTGTGGAGAAAAGACTTAAGACATTAGAATTGATAAAAGAATTCAATAATTTTGCGTAAATAAAACAGCACGACTGCAAGATTGCAAAACTGCACTATATAAAAAAATGAAAAAATTCGCACTCATAGGAGCAAGTGGCTACATCGCGCCACGACACATGAAAGCCATTAAAGAAACCAACAACACTTTAATTGCGGCACTCGATAAATTCGACAGCGTAGGCATCATAGACAGTTATTTTCCAAACGCCGATTTCTTTACGGAATTCGAGCGTTTCGACAGACATATCTCCAAACTAAAATTTGAAAAAAACACCCAATTGGACTATGTGAGCATCTGCACGCCTAATTACTTGCACGATGCGCACATCCGCTTTGCGCTAAGGCAAGGTGCCGATGCAATATGTGAAAAACCGTTGGTGCTTAACCCTTGGAACATAGATGCATTGGCCAATATAGAAAAAGAAACAGGTAAAAAAGTTTACAATATCCTGCAATTAAGGGTGCATCCAAGCATTATCGCTTTGCGTGAAAAAATAGCTGCCGGTCCAAAAGACAAAATTTACGACGTGAATTTAACCTATTTAACTTCTCGCGGACATTGGTATTACACTTCATGGAAAGGCGACATTACAAAATCTGGGGGCATCGCCACCAACATTGGCGTTCACTTTTTTGATATGCTTTCTTGGATTTTTGGTGATCTCAAACAAAATATTGTGCACATCAACACACACGACCGCTCTGCCGGCTATCTGGAGTTTGAAAAAGCAAGGGTGCGCTGGTTTTTATCCACCAATTATGATGTTTTGCCTGATGCCATTAAGGCCAAGGGACAAACCACTTACCGCTCCATCACCATAGAAGGCGAAGAACTCGAATTCAGTGGTGGCTTTACCGATTTGCACACTGTTTCTTATCAGGAAATAATCGCCGGCAAAGGTTACGGACTCGAAGCACCGCGCCAGGCCATTGAAATTGTGCACAATATTCGCCATGCGCAACCCATTGGGGCAAAAGGAGATTACCATCCTTTTGTGTTAAAACCTTTGGCGAAACATCCGTTTGAGAAATAAAAGCCTCTTAACCTGCGAAGGGGAAATTTTAAAAAAAAGGCAATCAAATCAAACAATTTTTTGAGTCTGACCGCCTTTTCGGAGGGCGTTACCACAAGGGTCGGGCTTGCATTACTCGCTTTTTTATGGTTAAAAAACCACAAACAGTGCTCAAACAAACCGTTTAATTCCTAGCCAACTTGAATTAATAATGAATAATTTCAAATGGATAATCGATAAACGCTAAGCTCCGTCAACAATTTTTTAATTAATTATTTTTGGGCTCTTTGCGTATTTTTTTGAGCTCTTTGCGTTTAAAAATGGGTTAATTTTATTGCTTTTCAGTCTAGATTACACAAATTAAATTATAAATGATTAACCTGCTACGGCGGGCAGGTTAATCATGTACAATTAAATATAAAACTGAAAATAGGGATTCTTATTCTCAATTAAATATTTACTTACAAATAGCTTCCAAAGTGTCTTCTATATCGCCTGGAGTACCCATAATTTTCATAAAAGTTCCCATGGTTAATTCAGGCCAATGTAAAGCCAATCGGTATTTTCCGGCAAGCATAGTTGCTTTTTTCCCCTGTAAAATAATTTCATAAGGCATTGCGGCAATATGGTCTTCCCCAATAATTGACAAGAAATGGGATTCTCCTTTTTCCTTGCTTTGTAAACCAATTCCAAATACTGCAATATTTTCTTTTTCATATACCAGTTTATAAACTAGGACTGTTGCGCCCTTTTTAGCTTTTAAATTGGCTTCAATTGTTTTCATGCCTTCTTCAAAAGATGAAAATTCATTTAGGGTAATTGGATCAGAAAAGTAAGGCATCATTATTTTATAATGATATTTTTTCAAATTTTCTGCTTTCACAGTTCCGCCAAAAGGTTTAAACTGCGTTCCAATTGTTGAAAGGGCAGTTTTTAAATCGGTATCAAATTTTTGAAAAGTGCTTTTATAGGTATTGTAATTATCGCCCAAATAAGCTCTTAAAATATATTCCGGATTGGTATATGACATGGTTACTTTTCCGTCTTTTTCAACCAAGCCAACTTTAAATACCGCGGCGAGTGCGCCTCTGTCAGTAACTTTAACCGCCGTATTTTTCAAATCTGTTCTTGTGAAAGCAATCACTTTTAACGTGCTTTTGTTCGAAGGATTGTAAGTTCCCAAAATTGTGAAGGAATTGTTTTGTAAAGCTTCGGTAATTTTTTCTGATGCCTGTTGCATGGTTTCGGTTGTTTCCCCAATTTTAATATAGGGCGATAAAGCTTGTCCGAAGGAACCCGTGCTGAAAATTATAATAAAAAGAATGCTGCTAAAGATGTTTTTCATAATATAAATTTTATAAATCGATCAAAATTACACTGAATCGAAGGTGGCAATAGTGATAAAAATCAGTTCGTAACAATTGTTACAAGGTGCTGATTGTCTGAAATTTGACATCAACTAATTATTATTGCCGATTTTTTACTAACTTCGTCTTGCTATGATAAAATTCCTGAAATTTATTCCCGCACAACTTACTTTCTTTTTGATAGCAGGAATACTTATTGGGAATTATTTCAGCATTCAGCCTGTTCAATTGTTTGCGGTATTTGGCGTATTAATTCTTCTGTTTACTGCCGCCTATTTTTATGCCAACAAACAATTTCAAACGCCATTTATATTTCCCGCATTGGTTTTTTCACTTTCCATTTTAATTGGTTCTGGCAGCATGACGTTTAAAAATCAACTGAACAATAAAAAGCATTATTCCAAAGTAATTCAATTTTCTTCCGTCAACCCTGTTTCAGCGTTAATTTCAATCATAAACGTGCTAAAATCTACCAGCTATTACGACAAATATGAAGCGGAAGTTTTTCAGCTAAACGGCCGAGAAACCATAGGTAAAATTTTAGTCAGCATTAAAAAAGACAGCACAATAAATCAACTGCGGGTTGATGATAATTTGGCGGTTAAAATGGTTTTCAATACAATCGCTGAACCTTTAAATCCTTATGGTTTTAATTATAAAAAATACCTTCAGCTGCAACAAATCCACCATCAGATTTATGGGGAGAATTTCCAATTTTATAGGTTGCCAAAATCTAGACAAACCTTAAAGGGAATGGCGGCCAACATTAGAGAAAAAATAACGAAATCGTTAATCGGTTATGGATTCAAGAACGATGAGTTAGCAGTAGTAAATGCCTTGCTTTTAGGTCAGCGACAACACTTAACAAGTGAATTGCAACAAAGTTACGTAGGTGCAGGAGCCATTCATATTTTGGCGATTTCTGGATTGCATATTGGAATTATATTGCTGATTTTAACCGCTATTTTTAAACCATTGCATTATTTTAAACACGGAAAATTAGCAGCTTCCCTGCTCATTATAGTTATTTTATGGATGTACGCCATACTTGCTGGTTTATCCGCTTCGGTGGTT
>DAIQBF010000027.1:0-12799 GCA_036781305.1 Lutibacter sp. | reverse complement strand
TCGGTGGTTAGGGCGGTGACTATGTTTACCGCAATAGCCATTGCAATGTATATAATCCGACCTTCAAATGTTAACAAAACATTGGTAATTTCTATGTTTTTTCTGCTGCTGTTCAATCCGTATTATTTGTTTGAAGTCGGATTTCAATTGAGCTATTTGGCTGTTTTTTCCATTGTGTGGATTCAGCCAAAATTGGTTAATTTATGGAAACCTAAATTTTGGATTTTAGATAAATTATGGCAATTGTTTACCGTTTCATCTGCAGCACAAATTGGTGTTTTGCCATTAAGCCTGTATTATTTTCATCAATTTCCCGGATTGTTTTTTGTGTCTAATTTGGTAATTATTCCTTTTTTGGGTGTTATTTTAACGATAGGCATTGTCATAATGGCACTTGCGGTTTTGCAAATTGCGCCACAATTTATGGTAGATAGTTATATTTTTGCCATTCAGCAAATGAATAAGTTTATCGGTTGGATTGCCCATCAGGAATTTTTTATCATTCAGCAAATCTCCATGTCATTTTTGCTGATGATTGCGCTTTACGCTTTTATATTTTTTGGACTTAAATGGATTGAAAAGAAAGCATTTCTTCGATTTGCGCTCGTTTTAATTTCAGTAGTTGCGATTCAAACTGTTATTATTTTTGAAAAATATACCGTACAATCTACATCTGAATTTATTGTTTTTAATGAAAGCAAGACAAGCGCAGTTGGAATAAGAAATGGAAATACAATACATTTCGAAACTTCGGAGGACTCCTTAAAAACTACAGCCAATTTCATGAAGACTTACCTAGTTGGCGCAGGATTGGAGAAAATGCTGCCTTCAGAAAAAATAAAAAATTTGTATAGGTTTAACAACGAAACTATTTTAATTGTGGACAGTTTGGGGATTTACAAGTTTAATTCCCTAAAACCAACAATTGTAATTCTGCGTCAATCTCCAAAAATAAATTTGGAAAGGTTGCTGAAAAATCTCCATCCGAAAATAATTGTTGCGGATGGCACAAATTATAAAAGTTATTTGAATGATTGGGAACAAACCTGCCTAAAAAATAAAACTCCTTTTCACAATACGTTGCAAAAAGGAGCTTTTGTTCTCAATAATTAATTGTTTAAAAGAGTACTTAGAGTGCCTAAAGTTTGAAGTACTTAAAGTTAAAATAAAAAATATTCTTTATAAAAGTAAAGTTGAGGATCACTTAATTTTAGGTACTCCAAACTCTTAGTTACTCTTTAAATTCATATTTAAAATTAGAAGAATACGCATTGAATTCTTCCTGTGTTTTTATATTTTTATAGTCGTCATTTTTAAACATTTTTAAATAAAGTTCCAATTGCGTTGGTGTTCTATAACCTGTTAATGGGGTTATGAAATTCGTTTCTTCATCTAAAAATAATAATGTCGGATACGCTCTTACACCAAAGTAGGAAGCTAATTCATGGGAACTGTTTCTTCCATTTGAGTTGGGGTTAAAACCTGGATTGGTGTATGTTTTTCCTTTAAAATTAATAGTATCATTGCCTTCGGCATTAAATTTTACCGCATAATAATTTTGGTTCATATAAGCGATTAAATCAGGATTGGAAAAAGTGTTTTTGTCCAACATTTTACAAGGTCCGCACCAAACGGTATAAGCATCAATAAATATTTTTTTAGGCGCAACTTTTTGGGCTTTAACAGCTTCTTCAAAACTCATCCAATTAATTTTTTGTGCAGAAATTGAAAGACTAAATAAAGTAAATGTTAAAATAAGTATTTTCTTCATCTGTTTATGTTTTTTGTTTCTTTGACGCAATAACATTGCCAAATTTACAAAGTTTTTTAAATTTATTTTACCCCGTGCATTAATTTTTTCAAAACTGGATTTAACGATAGCGCAATAATACCTATGATTATTGGCACAAACGTAAATATTAAAAAGAAAGTTGAAATGTCATATTTCTCCGTAACAACGTCAATCATAGCACCCATTTGTCCGGATGTTTTGTTCCCGATGGCCAATGCCAAATACCAAACCCCAAACATAAATGCAATCATTCTGGCCGGCACCAACTTACTCACATAAGAAAGTCCGACTGGTGATACACAAAGTTCTCCCAAAGTATGAAACAAGTAGGCGAGTATCAACCAAACAATACTTACAGATGCTGTTTTTGCGCCTTGCGGAATCCCAGCTGCGCCATAAGCCAAAAAGGCAAAACCAATTCCAAGAAAAAATAGACCAATAGCATATTTGTTGGCAGGTTTCGGATTGTATTTACTTTCCCACCATTTAGAAAATAAAGGCGCAAAAGCGATAATAAACAAGGAGTTTAAAATTAAAAACCACGTGGCCGGAATTTGAATTTCATTGTCTTTTTTTGCCACAACGGTTGCCGCAATATTGGTGTTGATCAATTCGGCTTGTTCGGTTGTTAAATATTTATAATTCGTGCCTTTTTTATCAATATCGATAATGGCTATTTTATCGTTTTGAACAAAATCGTTGGAGGTTCTAATTACGGTTGTATTGTCTATCAAAACAGCATTTTCAGGAATTTTTGATCCGGCAGTAATGGCAAAATCCTTTACGGTTTCTTCGCCCTTTTCATTGGTTTCGGTAATTTGGTAGGTTTGATAACTTATTTCATAGGAATAAGTGCTGAAATTGGTGTTGACTTTCCAAATAATTAATCCCCAAATGATTATAAAGCTAAATCCCAACACCAAATTTGCCAATAAATACTTTTTAAATGTTTGTTTGAAGAATAAAAAGAGTACCCAGGTAATAATGGCAATAGGAACAACGGTGATAATCACATCAACAACATTAAAAATCATTGCTGAATTGCCCGATAAAATTCTGCTGGTATAATCTTTTGCAAAAATACTCATAGAACCACCAGCCTGTTCAAAAGAAGCCCAGAAGAAAATAATGAAGAACGCAAAAATTACCACGGCAAACATTTTGTCTCTTGTAACGGCACTGTACCTCACAATTCGTGAACCCAAAAGGTATAAGAATAAAATGAGCGTAATAATAATGGTGGTACTAGAATGATCGGTTCCTCCAAACTCCAAAAAGTTAACGGCCCCAATTTTTGACAAAGGATCATTAATAACCCAAGTTAAACCGGCAACTGCAATGATAACTATTAAAATCTTATCTATTAAAGTAAATGGATTTAATTGATCTTCAATTTCAGTTTTCTCATCAATTTTAATGGTTTTATCTTCCTTGTTTGGTTTTTTCCCAACATCGCCAAAAATTCCCTGTGCCAAAGTAAATTGAAGCAAGCCCAACAGCATGAAAATTCCCGCCAAACCAAAACCCCAACTCCAGCCAAGCATTTCGCCCATATAACCGCAAAGCATAATTCCTAAAAAGGCTCCTGCATTTACACCCATATAAAAAATGGTGTAAGCACCATCTTTTTTCTCCGGAAAATCTTTATAAAGAACGGAAATGAACGATGTCATATTTGGTTTGAAAAAACCAGTTCCCACAATCAATAAACCCAATCCTGAATATAAAAAAAACGGATTGGATTCAATGGCCATACTTGCGTGACCTAAAGTCATAATTAACGCCCCAATAATAATGGCGCGCCTGTTTCCTAAATATTTGTCGGCTAAAGTTCCGCCAATTATAGGTGTTAAATATAACAAAGCAAGGTAAGTTCCGTACAAAGCCAAGGCATTTTCACGTGGCCAGTCCCAGCCTCCAATCCCTAAAGCACTCACTAAAAAAAGCACCAATAAGGCGCGCATTCCATAAAATGAAAAGCGTTCCCACATTTCGGTAAAAAATAACACGAAAAGTCCGGCCGGATGGCCTAATACCTGTGTTTTAAAAAAGTCGTTTGAAGATTTGTCCATAAGTATTTTTAGCTATTTTCAAATAAAGTTTGCAATTTAAAATTATGCGGTTTTTGCTCCTTTATTACTTTTATTAAGTACTGAATTGTAAATAAGCAGTCCAATAATTGTAAGTAAACCTATTCCGGCAATTACGAACCAAATATTGCCAGGGTGATATTTATCCCACAGAAAAGTTGTCATCTGATCTGCTCCCATGTTCAACTTTTCGGCAGCTTCCGCATAAAAATCGTTTTTGGTATATTCGTCTGTGATTTCAGGTAACAGGATGCTTCTATCAGCTAACTCTTCACGAATAAAAACAACTTTGTCAGACATGCTTGCATATAAATCACCAGTTATCCATTTGGTTAACAGGTTTGCGAAAGCAATTGGCAAGAAGTAAGTTCCCATATATAAGGCTTCTTTTCCTTTAGGGGAAATTTTGGCTATATAATCTGAAAATTTCGGATTTGAAGTCATTTCTCCAATTGCGAAAATTAAGATACCAAATATTGTAAAGAAAATGTTATCAGTATAAAAAGAAAGCGCAATACCAACAATGGCAATAATAATACCGGTCATCATTGCGCTAATAGGCTTCCATTTTAGTATGATAGTAGATATTATCATTTGCAGTATAACTATAAAGAAGGCATCCATATTAACGATTTGTTCGGGATTAATTCCTCCATCTTTATTTTTGTAGAAATCAGCTATACCAGGTAAAACTCCATGTAAAGATTCAAATAAAGGTTTGGTATTAACCCATTCTTCTATAAATACAGGCAGCGTATAGAAAAGTTGATTAAACATTACCCAAAAACCGACCATTATTAACAATAGCATTGTCAGTTTCATGTCAGACAATGCTTCCCAAATATTTATTAAAGATTTTAGAATAGTTTTTCCAAAAGATTCATTTGATTTTTCTCTATTTGGTTCTTTAAAAAAGAACAATACCAAAATTAAATTTACGGCTATTGCTGAAGTCGCCATTATAAAAACAATTTTCCAGCCGTATTCATCCCTTAATTTTCCAGATAGAAGTGGTCCAAAAAAACCACCAACATTCACCATCATATAAAACACGCCAAATCCAAAAGATGAATTACGCTCATCTGTAGATTTCGTGACAATGGCAGATGCGACAGGTTTAAACATAGCAGCACCAACTGCAACGACAAGAAACATTATAAAAACCGCATAATAGGAGGTGACATCTCCCATGAAGTAATAACCAAAACCCAATAATAAATAAGCAATAATTAAGGATGATTTATATCCTATTTTGTCTGATATTGCCCCTGTTATGATTGGTAATAGATACAAGATAAAAGTTACATAAGACATTATTTCTCCTCTTTCTATATGAGAAAATCCCAAACCTCCTTCATCAGTTGACCCATTTAAATATAAAGCCAAAACCGCAAATAAACCATACCAAGCCCAGCGCTCGAACAATTCCATGATACTTGCTATCCAGAAGGGTTGTGTGAATGATTTAAGAAGTCCAATAAAACCTAAATCTTTTTTTTCTATACTCATTTTTGTGATTTTTTAATGGTTGTTAAATTGACGGTAATATATAAGGAAAAGAAAACGTAATAAACAATTTACTTCTATCACGACAGTCTTTATCTTTTTTCTATATTTTTTTTGTCTTGTTAATATTGTTTAACATAAAAAAGCCCAGGCAATTAATTGCCCGAGCTCTTTTTATTAAAATAATTGATTTAGTGTCATATTTTAGTGGATTCCTTTCATCGCTTTGTTTAACAATGGAGAGATTAGAACCGTTATAACTCCAATAATAATCATCACCCACATAATAAATGGGTATAGTGGATAATCAAACTTTTTAAGAATTCCTTCTAGCATACCTGCCATAAAGTTTCCAGCAGCAAAACTAGCCATCCATAATCCCATTACAACTGAAACTAATTTAGGTGGTGCTAATTTTGTAATCATTGATAATCCTATGGGAGAAAGCATTAGTTCACCTAAAGTTAGCAGAACATATACTGAAACCAACCACCAAGGTGAAATTTTAATACCCGTATCCGCAATGACTTGGGCTTGTGTCATCACAAAAAAGGCAATAGCTCCTAAGAAAAAACCTAATGCAAACTTCATTGGTGTTCTAGGATTCCACCCTTTTTTATCTAACCATATCCACATTATAGAAAATATAGAGGCAAATATTAAGATGGCAAATGAATTAACATTTTGAAACCAAGTTGCTGGCATTTCCCAACCAAACATCATTCTATCTGTGTTATCTTTTGCAAATAAACTAAATGTACCTCCAGCTTGTTCAAAACCAGCCCAGAAAACAATATTAAAAATTGCCAAAACAATAATTACTGCCATTCTACTCCATTCATCAGCACCATTTGTGCCTTTTGTAATGGTGTAAGCTAATCCCAAAATGATAGCTGCAAAACCACCATAAGTAATAATTGTTTTTACAATCTCAGGTAATAAACCCCATAATGTCATTAAAGCATAAGTAGCTATAATTAAACCAATCATCCAAATAAAAATAGTCGTCCAATCTTTACTGTCTAATACAGTTTTATCTTCAGCAGAGTTAGGAGGTAATCCATAATGTTCCAAGGTATTTTCTCTCATTTTAAGCCAAAGTACTCCTAAAATCATACCAACACCTGCTGCTAAAAATCCATAACCCCATTCTACACTTTCTCCTAAACCACCAGCAATAAAAGTTCCAAGAATTGCTCCTAAATTTATTCCTAAATAGAAGATGTTAAAAGCAGAATCTTTCATTGGATCATTATTATTGTAGAATTCACCAACTACTGTAGAAATATTTGGTTTAAAGAATCCATTTCCAATAATAAGTACTCCTAATCCAAAATTAAATAAGAACTGACGACTATCAGAACTTGTTTGAGTAGTTTGGTATAGCAGAGCACTAGCAGCCAATAAAAATTGTCCAACGGCCATAACTAAACCACCAATATAAACTGTTTTCCGTTGTCCAAAATATTTATCAGATACCCAGCCTCCTAAAATAGGTGTTAAATAAACCAATCCTGTAAAGATTGCATACAATTCAAGGGCTTCTTGTCTTCCTAAACCAAAACCACCATTGACTAATTCAGCAGTAAGATAGAGCACTAATAAGGCGCGCATTCCATAATAGCTAAATCTTTCCCACATTTCAGTGGCAAACAAAGTAGATAATCCTTTTGGATGGTGTTTTCTATACGGTATTTCTTTCATTTTTAATTATTTAAAGTTTGGTATTCGTTTCTTTTCTGATTAAATTTTCTTCGATAAATCTAGTCATTTTTTCGTATAAATGTAGCCTTGTATTTTTGCCTTTATAAATTCCATGGGTTCTGTCTGGATAAATAGCCATATCAAAAGGTTTGTTGGCTTCAATTAAGGCATTTGTCAATCTCATTGTGTTTTGGACATGCACATTGTCGTCACCGCTTCCGTGAATTAATAAGAAATTTCCTTTTAAAAAGTTTGCGAAATTCAGCGGTGAATTTTCATCGTAACCGCTTGCGTTTTCCTGAGGGGTTTGCATATAACGTTCTGTGTAAACAGAATCGTAAAAACGCCAACTGGTTACAGGCGCAACGGCAATGGCCATTTTAAACACATCATTTCCTTTAAACAAACAGTTGGCCGACATAAATCCGCCGTAGCTCCATCCCCAAATGCCTATTTCACTGGCATCAATATAAGGTCGTTTTCCCAATTCAATAGCCGATTCTATTTGATCCTGAACTTCGTATTTTCCCAATTCCTTGTAAGTGACTTTCTTGAAATTGGCACCTTTAAATCCGGTTCCTCTTCCATCAACACAAACTATAATATAACCTTGTTCCGCCAAATGCTGGTACCAATAATCGTTGGAACTGTTCCAAGTATTGCTAACCGATTGTGAGCCCGGACCTGAATATTGTGTCATAAACACTGGGTATTCTTTGTTTGGGTCGAAATTGTTTGGTTTGAGCATCCAGGCATTGAATGCGCCATTTTTGGTGTTTAAAACAAAAAATTCTTTTTTAGCTAAATTATAGCTTTCTAATTTTTTTAATAACTCATTATTGTTTAAAATCTCTTTCAATAAATCTCCTTCACCATTATAAAGTGAATAAATTGGAGGTGTGTTGGCATCTGAAAAAGTATTGATAAAATAATTCAAATTTTTACTGAAAGCTGCCTCATTTGTTCCTGAAGCATTTGTCAAACGCTTTTTGGCTGTTCCATTTAATTTTATGGAATAAATAGTTCTGTTCATTGAGCCATCTTCAACAGATTGATAATAAAGAGTGTTGCTTTTTTCATTAATTCCATAAAAATCAGTCACTTCCCAATTTCCTTTAGTCACTTGATTAATTAGTTTTCCTTCTTTTGAATAATGATATATGTGGTTAAAGCCATCTTTTTCGCTTGTCCAAATAAAACTGTTGTCATTCAAAAAAGTTAAATTGTCTTGAATATCAACATAAGCCTTGTCAGTTTCATTCAATATCACTTTTGAAGTAAAATTTACGGAATTCACCGCATATAATTTTAAATCGTTTTGATGCCTGTTTAAAGTCATAACAGACAATATTTCAGAATTGTTTGTCCACTTTATTCTTGGAATGTATTCATAGTTTCCAAGGTCAATTTTTGTGGTTTTTCCATCGGAAACATGATAAAGATTTAAGGACACAACTGAATTGTTTTCCCCGGCTTTCGGATATTTAAAAACCTGTTGGGTTGGGTATAAACCGGTTCCAACAATATCCATTGAAAAGGTTGGAACTTCTGTTTCATCAAACCTTAAAAACGCGATATTCTTGCTGTCTCCGCTCCATTCAAAAGCCCTGACAAAAGAAAATTCCTCTTCATAAACCCAATCGCAAATACCATTGATAATCTCATTCTTTTTTCCGTCGGAAGTGACCTGAACCACTTCGTTGGTTTCTAAATTTTTAATAAAAATATTGTTGTTTTTGGCATAAGCCACTTTTTTGCTGTCGGGAGAAAAAGTAGGTTCCTGAATTTTTTCTTTATCGATTAATTGTAACGATTTTGAAGCCAAATCATATACGTAAAAAATGCCCAAACTCGAATGTCTGTATAGTTGTTCTGAATCAACACCCAACAATAATTTGCTTTCGTCATTGTTAAAATCATAACTTTCAAAAACATTTATTTCACTTAAATCATTACTGTTAACAATGGTTTCTACCTTCTCTAAAGTAGCGTAACTGTATTTGTCAACCGTTGTGCTTTTGGTGTTTCTGTCAAAATTAAGCAAGGAATAAAAGTCGCCATTCATTGAATTTAGTGAGTTCATGCGCTCTGTTCTAAAAGTGCCGTTCCAAATTTCATCTAGCGTGATGTCCTTTTTTTGCGCCGTTGCCAAGGAGGTGATCGCAATAAAAATAATAAGTATTTTTTTCATTAAATTGAGAGTTCTTGAAATTATTGCCAAGTTTAAGAAAATTCTGGCAAATCACGTATGAAAAATGTCATTAAAATTAACAATATGTGAATTTGCAGTAATTTATATTTATTAAATTACCTTTGCGGCGTGCATAAATTTTATTAAAAATGTCAAAAAGCGTTAACGGATTTTCAAAGTTGAATAAGCTTGAAAAAATAGATTGGCTGGTTTTAAATTACTTCAACAATGATCAGATTGCGAAAAAGATTTTAATGCAATATTGGAATTCGAATGAAATACTGCAAAATTTGCACGATGATTTTGTTGAAAATACCTTATCTAATTTTTATTTGCCTTATGGCGTTGCGCCAAACTTTGTGATCAACGGAAAAAAATATACCATTCCAATGGTAATTGAAGAAAGTTCTGTGGTGGCGGCAGCTTCTTTGGTGGCAAAATTTTGGAGCACTCGGGGCGGATTTAAAGCCAACGTTATTTCAACGACAAAAATTGGGCAGGTACATTTTATGTATGAAGGCGATAAAACGGCGCTTGAAAATTATTTCAATTCAAAAAGGGAGCGATTTTTTGAAGTTACCAAAGCCATCACCAAAAATATGCGCAAGCGCGGTGGCGGTATTTTAGACATTGAATTGCGCGATAGAACTGCCGAACTCAAAAATTATTACCAGTTGTATGTCACTTTTGAAACCGCCGACAGTATGGGCGCGAATTTTATAAATTCTTGCTTGGAGGTGATTGCAAAGGAATTTGAAAAGGAAGATATCCAAATTGTGATGAGTATTTTGTCCAATTATGTTCCGGAATGTTTGGTTCATGCGGAAGTGAGCTGCAATGTGGCAGATTTATACGCTGAAAATTCGGAAGCATTGGCCCAAAAGTTTGTGCAGGCCATACAAATTGCCAATGCGGAACCTCACCGTGCCGTTACGCATAACAAAGGAATTATGAACGGCGTTGATGCAGTTGTAATCGCTACCGGAAACGATTTTAGGGCTATTGAAGCTGGAGTTCACGCTTATGCGGCGCGAAGCGGAAAATATAAAAGCTTGACTAATGCCAGCATAGAAAACGGAATTTTTAAATTTTGGATTGATATTCCATTGGCTGTGGGAACTGTGGGCGGATTAACATCCTTGCATCCTTTATCTAAATTTTCATTGCAATTGTTGGGGAATCCTTCTGCAAAAGAGTTGATGGAAATTATTGCAGTGGCTGGTTTGGCGCAGAATTTTGCTGCTTTAAGGGCATTAACAACTGCTGGAATCCAAAGGGGACATATGAAAATGCACTTGACCAATATTATCAAGCAATTGGGCGCGAGTAAAAAGGAAAAGGAGTTTTTAATCAATTATTTTGAACATAAAACTATTACGCACAATGCGGTGGTTGAGGCGTATAATAAATTATTGCAGGATAAAGAATGAAATATTACAGCAGGGGCAAATTATTATTAAGCGGTGAATATTTTGTGCTGGACGGCGCAAAAGCTTTGGCGGTTCCAACCAAATACGGACAAGATTTGGTTGTTGAACCAATAAATGAACCGCAATTGATTTGGCAAAGTTTTTCTGAAAAAGGCGAATGCTGGCTCGAAGCAATTTTCAATTTGCCCAAATTGCGATTGGTAAACGCCACATACAACTCAGGTAAAGATGGCGGAAAAGATACCCCTGCTGAAAATTTAAATGAAATTTTAAGAGAAACCCGAAAGTTAAATCCAGAATTTTTAAATTCCAAAGAGGGATTTTTGGTAAAAACAAATCTGGGTTTTCCTAAAAATTGGGGATTGGGAACATCTTCTACTTTAATAAATAATATCTCAAATTGGGCAAAAGTAAATCCATACAAATTGTTGGAAAATACTTTTGGAGGAAGCGGTTATGATATTGCCTGCGCACAACACAATGCGCCCATTTTATTTACCAAACATAACACGGAAATTGTTGTTGAGGAAGTAAATTTCAATCCGACTTTTAGTAATCAATTGTATTTTGTGCATTTGAATAAAAAACAAAACAGCAGGGAAGGCATTGAACGCTATAAAAAACTGAAAGGAAATTTGACTTCTGAAATAAAACAAATTTCTGACTTGACAGAAGCTATTTTAAAGTGTGAAAAATTGATCGATTTCGAAAAGTTAATGAAAGAACACGAACAAATCGTTTCAAAAACAATTCAATTAATGCCAATTCAGGCTGAATTATTTTCTGATTATTTCGGACAAACGAAAAGCTTGGGTGCTTGGGGAGGCGATTTTATTTTGGCCACCGGAAATGAAGATACCCCAAATTATTTTAATCAAAAAGGTTTTTCTACGGTTATTCCTTTTAAAGAAATGGTGTTGTAAAAAAATGCCCCCTAACCCCCGAAGGGGGAAATAATCAAAGATTAAAAATAATTTAAGAACTATATTAGAAATATTGTTGTAAAAAAATATTTAATGAAAAAGAAATTCATCATTATTGGAGGAGGTGCTGCTGGTTTTTTTGCCGCCATAAATGCCGCAGAAATGCACCCTGATTTGGAGGTTATTATTTTGGAAGGAAGCAATAATGTGTTGCAAAAAGTAAAAGTTTCTGGCGGTGGCCGTTGCAATGTGAGTCACGCCTGTTTTACCCCAAATGAATTGGTTGAATTTTACCCGAGAGGCAAAAAGGAGTTGCTGGGACCATTTCATCAATTTATGACCGGCGACACGATGGAATGGTTTGAAAACAGGGGAGTTCCATTAAAAATTGAAGATGACAATCGGATTTTTCCCGAATCCAATTCCTCGCAAACGATTATAGATTGTTTTTTGGAAAGCGCAAAAAATGCAGGCGTACAACTTAAAACAAGCACAAGGGTTGATGCTGTTGAAATAAATGAAGAAAAATTTATCATAAAAACAAATTCCGAGAATTTTATGGCCGATTTTTTATTGGTTGCAACAGGAAGCAATGCCAAGGTTTGGGGAATGATGGAAAATTTAGGACACACCATCATAAAACCTGTTCCTTCTTTGTTTACCTTTAATATTTCAGATGAAAGACTAAAGGATATTCCTGGAATTTCAGTTCCAAAAGCAATTGTTAATGTTATAAATTCAAAATTATCTGCAGAAGGACCTTTGTTAATTACGCATTGGGGTTTAAGCGGACCGGGAATTTTAAAACTTTCTGCCTGGGGCGCGTTGGAATTTCATCAAAAAGATTATCAGTTTGAAATCGAGGTAAACTGGTTGTTGAAATCCTTTGAAAATGTTTTAAATGAATTGAAATCCGCCAAAATGAACCAACCAAAAAAGCAAGTGATTTTGCGTTCTGTTTTTGAAGATATTTCAAAACGATTGTGGGAAAAACTTGTTATAGCTGCTCAGATACAAACAGATTCTCAATGGGCGCAACTGAGCAACAAGCAATTGGAATCGTTGGCAAATCAACTTACAAAAAGCTGTTTTAAAGTTTCTGGGAAAAGCACTTTTAAAGAAGAATTTGTGACGGCAGGAGGTATCGATTTAAAAGAAATCAA
>DAIQBF010000026.1:0-22215 GCA_036781305.1 Lutibacter sp. | reverse complement strand
ATTTTTATTTTTTTGTTGGTACAGCTGCTGTTCGCCATTAATCATTCCTCTGTGTGTCAAAATTTGTAATGCTCGTTTCATCTTGTTTTATTTTTAGGCTAAGTTAATAATAAAGTGGATGAAAAATTTGGAAATATCAAAAATTATTTTATATCTTTATGATATCATTTCAATATCAACTAAAACTAAGATCATGACACAAGAAAAAATTATTACATTATCAAATGGATACATTATGTTATTTCTGTTTTTTGCATTTGGCATTGCTGGTATTTATGGCATTGCCAATATTTCTGATTGGTTTGCCTTAGCTATTTGTTTGGCGATTATTATTCTGCCAGGATTCTTTTTGGTAAATCCAAACACTTCAAAAGTGATATTGCTTTTCGGGAAATACATTGGAACGGTAAAGGAAAACGGATTTTATTGGGGAAATCCTTTGTATCTTAAAAAGGGAATTTCATTAAGGGCTTGCAATTTCGACAGCGAGCGCGTGAAGGTTAACGACAAATTGGGAAACCCAATTATGATTAGCACAATTTTGGTTTGGAAGGTAAAAGACACCTATAAAGCTGCTTTTGACGTTGATAATTATGAGAATTTTGTTCGTGTGCAATCGGACGCTGCCGTTCGTAAATTGGCAAGTTTGTACCCTTACGACAATTTTGAAGATGATGATAAAGATGAGGAAATTACCTTAAGAGCCAGCGTAAATGAAGTGAGTGTAGCTTTAGAAAAAGAACTGTCTGAACGTTTGGAAATGGCTGGTATAGAAGTTTTGGAAGCGCGGATTGGCTATTTGGCCTATGCACAGGAAATTGGAAGTGCTATGCTTAAACGTCAACAGGCATTTTGCATTATTGCAGCACGCCATAAAATTGTGGAAGGTGCAGTAAGTATGGTGGAAATGGCGATTTTAAAACTTAGCAAAAATAATATTGTTGACTTAGATGAAGAGCGAAAAGCCGCCATGGTAAGTAATTTAATGGTGGTGCTTTGTTCCGACAAAGATGCTACGCCAATTGTTAATACAGGAACTTTAAACCATTAGGCCACGACAGTTTTTCAAAAGTGATATTTGAACTGGATAAAAATAAATTTTAAATAATAATTTATACTAATTACCTGTTTTTTCCCCATTTAAAAACTCAAATTAAATGCGTCCATAATGAAAATATTTATTGAAGAACAAAAATTTACGCAATCCTGGTTATTCATTGGCTTAACCATTGCTTTTGTTGTGGTCACCATTCCAATCATAAAAGAATGGGATAACATTTCACTAGGCAATTTTGGAGAAATGCTGAATGATTTAGGAGGTGTTCTTGTTCTTTTATTCGTATTTGTGCTTTTCAATTTTTTCAAGCTGAAAACCAGAATAGACGAAAAAGGTATTTATTATCAATATTTTCCTTTTCATTTCTCCTATCGGTTTTTGCCTTGGAATTCAATTTCAAAATGCTATGTTAGAAATTATAATGCCATTTTTGAATATGGCGGCTGGGGCTTGAAATTCAGTTTTAGAAAAAGAAGGGGAAAATCATTTACGGTAAAAGGAAACTTCGGACTCCAAATAGAATTGCTTAACGGAAAGAAAATATTAATTGGAACACAAAAAAAAGAAGAAATTCAAAGAACCCTTGAAACCTACCAAAATAAAATTAGAAAATATGAAAAATAAATTGATAACACTATTAATTGCATTCATTACAACATTTGCCATTGCACAGGAAAAAAATTATACGGAAACGGAAATTTCAGTTTCAACCAATTCGGTAGCGATCAACGGAACGCTTTTAACGCCAAATTCAACAGAAATGATTCCGTTGGTTATTCTAATTCCAGGCTCTGGCCCAACCGACCGCGACGGTAATAATATTTCCATGAAAAATAATTCCTTAAAATTTTTGGCAGAACAACTGGCCAAGGAAAATATTGCTGTTTACCGTTATGATAAAAGTGTGCTTTCTTTCACAAAAGAAGATAAAGAAAAAATAGATTCCCTAACTTTTGAAACTTTTATTGATGAAGCCCAAACAGTAATTTCATATTTCAAAAACACAAACATCTATTCGAAAATAATTGTGGCAGGACATAGCCAGGGAAGTTTGGTTGGCATGATTGCCGCCCAAAATAATGCTGATTCATTTATTTCACTGGAAGGAGCCGGAAGAACAATTGATGAAATTTTAATAGAACAAATCGGCTTGCAAGCGCCTTTTTTAAAAGAGGAAACACTGCGGGTTTTAAAAGAGTTAAAAGTCGGAAAAACGGTTGATGAATTCAATCCAATGTTAAATTCCTTATTTAATAAAACGGTTCAGCCATTTTTAATTTCTTGGATAAAATATAATCCGCAAGCTGAAATAAAAAAATTAACAATGCCTGTATTAATTGTTAATGGCTCAAAAGACATTCAGGTGAATATTTCAGATGCTGAGTTATTGCACAATGCCAGTGAAAATTCACAAATAGAAATTATTGAAGGCATGAATCATATTTTTAAAGAAATTAAAGGTGATATAAATGAAAACATGCTTTCCTATTCCAACCCTGATTTACCGATTATGAAAGCATTGAAAGAAATAATTATAACTTTTGTTAAAAAATAAAGCGTTTAAAATGGCAAAGAAGAAAGCGTTTGCATTACGTATAGATGAAGACTTGCTCAAAGCAATTGAAAAATGGGCCGCTGATGAGTTCCGTTCCACAAACGGACAATTGGAGTGGATGCTCAACAAAAGTTTGAAAGATGCAAAACGCTTGCCTAAAAATCAAAATCCCGAAGTATAAATGTACACTGCAGAAATTATAAAAAACCAAAATCAGCTGTTAAATCAAATTATCATAAAAAATGAAAAGATAAATTTTAACAGTGCCGTCTATCCAAGTTTAGGTGCCTCATTGCAAAAATTATCGTTGAATTCTGTTGAAATTATAAATGGTATCTCAAATAATTTTGAAGGCTTAAACGATTATAAAAATACTTATAAATCGGCTTTTTTATTCCCGTTTCCAAACAGAATTTCTGAAGGAAAATATGAATTCGACCAAACAAAATACGAATTGGATTGCAATGAAAAAGCTTTAAACAATGCTTTGCACGGCCATATTTACGACAAACCATTCTCCGTTAAAAGTATAGAAACATCAGAAAATAATGCGATCGTTTCGCTTTATTATGCTTATGAGGGAAAAACAAAAGGTTTCCCGTTTCCTTACCAAATTGAAATTGTTTATACATTTTCAATAAGAAAAATTGCCATTAATTTCAATGTTATTAATACTGGCAAAAAGTCTTTTCCCTTCGGAATTGGGTGGCATCCATATTTTAAAGCAGAAAATTTAAATTTAAGTACTTTGGATTTTGAGTCTGAGACCCAGTATTTTTTAAATAGAAATATGATTCCTCTAAATGAAATTCCTTTAAAATTTAAAACACCGCTTTTAATTGAAAATACTTTTTTAGACGATTGTTTTATCACCAACAAACCAAATGCGTCTTTTAAATGTGAAGCATATTCTATTGCAATGGACTTTACTTCAATAAGCAAAAAAAACTATTTGCAAGTTTACACGCCGCCAACAAGAGATTGCATCGCCATTGAACCTATGACTTGCTCACCAAATAGTTTTAACAACAAAAACGGATTGCAGATTTTAAATCCAAATGAAAAATTTGAATGGCAGATTTTTTTGAGTTGTGTTTAAATTAATAAAAAAACTCCAAATTTTTATTTGGAGTTTTTGGTTTTATTGTACGATATTACGATCTTTTGGATGCACCAAAGTCATTTCATCAATTAGATTTTTTGCGCCGGCATATTTATCGATGATAAACAATACATAGCGAATATCAACCATAATGTTTCTGCAAATATCCGGATCATAATTCATATCGCTCATCGTTCCTTCCCAAACCCTGTCGAAGTTTAATCCGATTAAATTTCCTTGTGCGTCAATGGCCGGACTTCCGGAATTTCCTCCCGTTGTATGGTTTGTGCCAATAAAGTTAACGGGCATTTTACCGTTTTCCCCATATTGACCGTAATCTTTGGCTTTATATAAATCCAATAATTTTTTTGGCACATCAAATTCATAATCTCCCGGAACAAATTTTTCAATAACGCCATCTAAATAAGTAATTTCGTTTAAATAAACACCATCTTTTGGTTCATAACCGCGAACTTGTCCGTAGGTTACACGAAGCGTGCTGTTGGCGTCCGGAAAAAAGCGATTGTTTGGAAAAACTTCCATCAACGCTTTCATATATTCCTTTTGAACGGCTTCAATCTGTAAATTTAGCGCTTGAAATTTCGGTTCCAATTTATTGTAAAAAATAGTGTGCAACTCTTTTCCAAATTCGTAGGCCTTGTCATCATTTAACTTTTTGATCACTTCTTCTGGAGTTCCGGAAAGTAATTTTTCAGCACCTTCTAAGGTTGTCAGTTTTGATTTCGCATAGATGTTGTTGGTCAGCTCCGTGAAATTTATGCCGACCATAGTTGAAGGCAAATATTCTTTAGGCGATTTTTCGGCATATAAAGTAACTAATTTCTCAAAAACAGGTTTGTCAACCTTTGCACTATAATTTTTATAAATGCCTTTATATGTATTCAAAACAGATTCTTTTGCTTTGTTAAAAGCTGGTTCACCGCCTTTTACATAAGCTTGTTCCAGTTGATATGCCCTAAAAGTAATTCCCAACAATTCCACATTTCTATAGGCTATTTCCATCCAATATTCACGCGCCAATGAAACACTTTCTATTTCTTTATATAATTTCTCAAAATCTGAGAGTAAGGATTTGTAACCCACCAAATCTTTTTCTTCCACAATTTTGGAAAATTCCTTTTCCATTTCACGTTTCTTTTCAATGGCATTTGATTTTTGAATTCCCTGACTCTCTCCAATCCATTTTTTCCAATAGTTTGCAATTGAGGCATATTTTGAGGCATATTTAATTTTTATGTCGGCATCTTTTCTCATAAAAGAGTCCACTATTTTTAGGGCATTGTCGCGAATTTCAATTTTTGCCGGATTTAACACATTGGCAATTTGATCCACACCAACTGCAGGCAAATATTCATTGGTGCGTCCCGGAAATCCGAATACCAAGGTAAAGTCACCTTCTGCAACACCATCTAATGATATTGGCAAATAATGGTTTGGTTTGTAGGGCACATTGTCTTTTGAATAGTTTGCCGGACGGTTATTTGCATCGGCATAAATTCTGAACATAGAGAAATCCCCAGTATGGCGTGGCCACATCCAATTGTCGGTATCCGCACCAAATTTACCTATTGAAGTTGGTGGCGCACCAACCAAACGAAGATCATTAAAAGTTTCGGTCACAAATAACAAATATTGATTGCCCTGGTAAATTGCCTTGATATTGGCATCTTGCCAGTCTTCTTTTTGGGCTGCTTTCGCAACTTTTAAAATATTTTGGTTGATGATTTTCATTTTTGAAGCTTCATCCATAGTGTCAGTAATACCATTAAAAACTTCCGAAGTGACATCATCAATCCTTTTTATAAAAGTGACATCCATACTTGGATTTGGCAATTCCTCCTCATGATTCATCGCCCAAAAGCCATCTTTTAAATAATCATTTTCTAAAGTTGAGTGAGATTGTATGGCGCCAAAACCGCAATGATGGTTTGTCAATAACAAGCCATTTGGTGAAATAATTTCAGAAGTACAGCCTCCATTAAAATGCACGATGGCATCTTTTAAACTCGAATTATTGACATCATAAATGTCTTTTGCGGTCATTTTACTTCCTAAAAGTTGCATTTCACTTTCATTCATTCCTTCCAACAAAGATGGAATCCACATTCCTCCCTGAATTTCTCTAAGGTCTTGCGCCTTTGGTGCTACACCTTTTACGGCAGTTGTATTGGTTTCTTGGATTGTTTTGCAGGAAAATGCCAAAAAAGCCACTAAAAAATAAAGTTTTATATGTTTCATCTGTTTCATTTGTTCAAAAATTTATTCCACAAATATACACAACCAAAAAGACTTTCTTTAGTCCGATATTCATTTAAAAAAATAGTATTTTAGCCAAAATTCAAAAAAAACATGGATACAACGCCACTAATTACACAAGACACCATTGCCTTTGGAATATTAATGCTGACGCTCGGATTCGTTTTTTATACTTCCTCCAGTGAAAATAAAACTTGGCTAAAATTTTATAAAATTGTGCCAGCTCTTTTGATGGCTTATATGTTACCCGCTATTTTCACTTCATTGGGAATAATTGCCCCGGAATGGACCTCTATAAATGAAGCCGGTGAACTTGTTAAACACGAATCACATTTATATTACGTGGCCAGTAGATTTCTACTGCCTGCTTCTTTGGTATTATTAACTTTAAGCATTGATTTAAAAGCTGTCCTTAATTTAGGCCCAAAAGCCTTGATTATGTTTTTAACAGGAACGGTTGGAATTATTATTGGTGGCCCAATTGCAATACTATTGATTTCTGTGATTTCCCCAGAAACACTGGGAGGCGTAGGTCCTGATGCTGTTTGGAGAGGTTTGGCAACCTTGGCGGGAAGTTGGATTGGCGGAGGCGCCAATCAAGCTGCGATGCTTGAAATTTATGGCTACAATCCTAAACTATATGGTGGAATGGTGTTGGTTGATATTGTTGTCGCAAATATTTGGATGGCGATCATTTTAATTGGTATCGGAAAATCTGAAAAAATTGATAAATGGCTGAAATCGGATACCTCAGCAATAGAGGCATTAAAAGAGAAAGTTTCAACATTCAGCTCAAAAATAACAAAAATTCCTTCACTCTCCGATTTAATTGTAATCCTCTCAATTGCGTTTACAATCGTAGGAATTTCTCATTTTGGCGCAGATGCAATTTCTTCATTTTTAACCGAGAATGTTCCTTCTGTAAGCGATAAACGTTCTGCTTTTTCATCGTTCGGATCACAATTCTTTTGGATGATCAGTATTGCAACTATATTAGGGATTATCTTATCGTTTACAAAGTTAAAAACTTATGAAGGTGCGGGAGCCAGCAAAGTTGGAAGTGTTTTTATTTACATTTTAGTGGCTACTATTGGAATGAAAATGGATTTAACCATGATTTTAGACAATCCCGGATTGATATTAATAGGAATTGTTTGGATGACCATACATGCCGCATTGCTAATTATTGTAGCCAAATTGGTTCGAGCACCTTACTTTTTCTTGGCTGTTGGCAGTCAGGCAAACGTGGGTGGCGCGGCTTCAGCACCAGTTGTTGCTGCCGCTTTTCATCCGTCATTGGCAACAGTTGGTGTTTTGTTGGCCGTTTTTGGTTATGTTGTTGGAACTTATGGCGCAATTTTAACTGCCGAATTAATGCGTATTGTTGCCCAATAAAATACCTTTTTAAATAGAATCTAGTGTTGAGAAAATAATAATTTGATGATCAATTTATCAGTTAAAGAATATATAAGAATCTCCATTTGATTGAATACAAATAAAATAAAAATTAGATATTTGCACGCTTAAAATTAAACAGATGAAACGAGCCATAACAAATTTTGATACACAGCAGAATGATTAATGGCGAACTGCATCTGTACCAATAAAAAATAAATCATAAACAGATGAAAAAATTAATAGGCTTAATTATTATTGTTACACTTATAATTTCTTGCAATAAAAATAAACAAGGAAACATGGTTGTTAAAGTAACCATTGACGGTTTGAAAAAAGGAACCTTGTATTTACAAAAAGTGAAAGATACTGCGCAAGTTTCCGTGGATTCTGTTCGATTAGACGGAAAAACAGATATTGTGCTAAGCGACAATGTTGAAAGTCCGGAACTCTATTTTCTGGTATTAAACAAAAACATTGGAGAAAGAATTTCATTTTTTGGTGAAAAAGGGGAAATTTCAATTTCTTCAAAACTTTCAAAATTTGCAACTTCCGCGAAAATAACTGGTTCCGTCAATCAAGATTTGTTAGAGGAACACAAAGCTATGGCGCGAAAATTTAACGGAAAGAAATTAGATTTGCTTGTTGAAAAATTTGAAGCCAAAAAGACTAAGGATACGG
Organism: Lutibacter sp.; assembly: GCA_036781305.1. Classification (GTDB taxonomy): domain Bacteria; phylum Bacteroidota; class Bacteroidia; order Flavobacteriales; family Flavobacteriaceae; genus Lutibacter. The sequence continues at coordinate 14,148 of DAIQBF010000026.1, read as the reverse complement.
CGTTGGTTTCAAAAATTGATAGGGAAGAAGCAAGCCTTATAAGAAGGAAATACCTATACACCACCAACTTTGCGGTGGTGCATGCAGAAAACGAAGTTGCGCCTTATTTGGCGTTAACAGAATTGTACGATGCCAACATTAAATTATTGGATACCATTAACAATTCGCTATCGCAAAAAGTAAAAACTTCTAAATATGGTTTGGAATTGGACAAATTTATTAAAGGCATAAAAAAAGCCCCCTAACCCCCGACGGATTGCCCCCTAGCCCCCGAAGGGGGAATTATTATTGTAACGTAAAAATAGTTAAAGGTATTCTCTGATAAAAAGCAAGAAAAAATTATAAAAAAACGCAGAACCAAAAATTTATTAACCGCAAAGCACGCAAATAAAAACCGCAAAGCGCGCAAAAAAGTTTTAAGTCTTTTAAATTCTAATTTATAAATCATCTTGCATATTCTATTATAAAAAGCAAGTATAATATTAAAAACGAAATCCAGAATCTAAAGATTTCTTCTTCTAAAATCGTAAATCAGCTATCGTAATTCAAATGCGTTAGGGATTGCAGTGGAAAACCTTTTTGAGCTTTTTCAGCGAAAAAAGTTTGGAACGAAAAGCCCGACTCCCGCCAGTTGGCGGGGGAAACGCCCACCAAAAAGTCGGGCAGGCCCACCAAAAAAAAGGGCGGACAGGCCCAAAATAATATTTTTACTGGATTATTCTTTATTTCTTGCGTAATCTTGTAACAAAATACCGCAAACACACACTTATTAATTGCTAAATAATTAGAACTTGTGAACAAAGAACTTGAGCATAAATTTATAGTGGAATTTGAGCAAAATCAGAACATTATTCATAAAGTATGCAGAATTTACACTTCTAATCAGGATGCGCACAACGATTTGTTTCAGGAAATTGCCATTCAGCTTTGGAAAGCGTATCCGAAATTTAGGGGAGAATCCAAATTAAGCACTTGGATGTACAGAATTGGCCTAAACACAGCCATAACATTGTACCGAAAATCGAAGCGAAGCATTGTTACGCAAGACTTTGACTCGGTTTTATACAAGATTGAATCAACAAGTTACGACGATACCGAGGAAGTGCAATTGAAATTGATGTATTCAGCAATTCACCAATTGTCCGATATTGACAAAGCGTTGATTTTCCTGTATCTGGAAGAGATAAATTATAAAGAAATAGCCGAAACATTGGGTATTTCGGAGGTAAATGCACGGGTTAGAATGAACAGAATTAAAACGCGTTTAAAAACAATATTAAACCCTTAGATGATGGACGAATTAGAATTCTTAAAAAAGGATTGGAAGAAGCGGGGAGCTGATTTTCCTAGATTGTCGTATAATGAAATATATAAATTGATCCATAAAAAATCTTCTTCCATTGTAAAGTGGATTTTCATTATTTGTGTTGCCGAATTTTTGTTTTGGGGACTGATAACCATTTGTATTCCTGAAAGCACTTTCGCTATTTATGAAAAATTTAATTTAAAAACATTTTTGTTTGTTACCCAGATTTTGCATTATGTTGTTGTGTTTGTTTTTATCTACTTGTTTTATAAAAATTACAAAACAATTTCAGTGGTTGACAGTACAGGTTTGCTGATGAAAAATATTTTAAAAACCCGTAAAACGGTAAATTATTATGTGTATTACAATATTGTTTTGTACATTTTATTGTCGGTTATATTGAATGCGGTCATGTTTTCCCATCCCGATATTTTGATTGAAAATTTGATGCCTAAAAACCCCAACCTGGATACCGAGAAGTTTTTGGCCATCAATATTGTGGTTCAAATTGTATTATTGGCGGTAATGTGCGGAATTATATGGCTTTATTACCGAATTATATATGGGATTTTGCTGAAAAGATTAAACAGAAACTATAAAGAATTGGAATCACTGGAGGTTTAAACAGGAAATGAAAATTTCGTCAACCTGAACTTGTTTATTCATTAATTCATTATTTATTTCATAATGTATTCGTGAATCTTCGATTTCAGGTTCTCATAATAATTGAAAATCAACAAGATGAGATTCTGAAACAAGTTCAGAATGACGATTTTCAAAACTTTTTAAACAGCTTTCTAATGCTTTAAAAAATGTTGCTTTTTATTTATTTCTTCGATTTTAACTTTACGCTCCATTCAAATTCATAGGCGGAAACCTGCTCATTGTGTTCATTTGTGCCGACAGATTTCATCAAAATGGTTTGTCCTTCCCCGGTTTCAATGGTTCTTTTTAAAGCTTCATCAAGCAAATGGCCATCGGTACAGGTAAAAGTTATTTTTCCAACTGCCTTTTTTGTGAAAGTGCCGTTGTGGTTGGTTACCAACATGGAAATTTGTTTGCCGCTTTCTTTTATCTTTTTAATCACCAAGGCTCCAGTAGTGAGCTCGGCTGCCATTGACTGCACAGCGAAGTACATAGAATTAAACGGATTTTGGTTGATCCATCGATGTGTTACGGTAACAATTGTTTTTGAATCATCGAGTTTTTTTAACCGAACGCCACATAAAAAAGCAGATGGCAATTTAAAAATCAGAAAACGGTTCATTTGTTTTACGGTAACGCTCATAAAATTTAATTTTCGGCAATTTATAAAAAAAGGGCGATATCTATTTTATATCGAAAAGTTTATTGATTAGGAAGCTGCTTCAACAGTAAAAATAAAACTGCTGCCAACATTTAGTTCGCTTTCAACCTTAATAGTGCCATTATTTTTTTCGATAAATTCTTTACATAGAATTAGCCCCAATCCGGTTCCGACTTCATTGTTTGTTCCGTTCGATCTATAGTTGTGTTCAATTTTGAAAAGACTGTTTAATTTTTCCTCGCTCATTCCCATACCTGTGTCTGTAATGGTTGTTTCAATAAATTTTTTACCGTTTAGACTAATTTCTTCAGAAGAAATTGTAATAGTTCCTCCTTGTTGGGTAAATTTAATGGCATTGGACAACAAGTTCCTCATAATCGTGGAAACCATTTTTTTATCGGCATAAACACTTAATTTCTGATGAAAATTGGAGGTTAAACCAATATTTTTTGAAAAAGCAAGAGAGTTTACACCTGCTATATTATGCGTCAATAAATCGCTTAAGATGAAAATTTCTTTATCCGGTGCAATACTTCCGATTTGAACTCTGGACCATTCCAGCAAATCATGAAGCAAGGACAAGGTGAAATTGGCCGACTTATTAATAATGGTAGCATATTTTTTAATTTTTTCAGGTTCTAAATTCGAATAATTTTCTTTCAAAAGCTCCGAAAATCCAATAATTCCAGCAATTGGGTTGATTAAATCATGGGAAATAATGGAAAAAAATTTATTTTTTGTATCATTCTGAATCTTCAATTCCCTAGATAATTTTTCCAACTCCATTTGGATTCGTTTTCGTTCGGAAATATCTTCTGAAGTTCCAACTATGCCAATTACTTGGTTCTTTTCATCAAAAATTGGCATTTTATTGGACACAAAACATCTTTTTTCGCCATTTTTAATATGAGATTCCTGATAATTTAACTTTGGTTTGCCACTTAACATAATGTCCACTTCATCTGCCCTGTATTTTTCAGCATCATTTTTGTCGTAAAAATCAAAATCCGATTTTCCGATAATATCACTTTCGTTTTCCAATCCCATTTCCGTCAAAGAAATAGCATTTACGCCCAAAAATTTAGAGTCGGTATCTTTCCAAAAAACATTGATAGGAATATTGTCAAGCACCTTTCTTAAAATTTGCTTTGATATTTGTGTTTCAAGATGAATTTTTTTACGTTGAATTGCCAAACTGATGTGTGACGACACAAATTCCATCAATTCAATATCACTTTGTTCGAACGCATTTTCATTATCGTAACTTTGAACAACGATGGCGCCAATAACTTCGTCTTCAACTCTTAAAGGAACACCTAGCCAAGCTTTTGCTGAAAGTCCTATTAGTTTAATTACTTTTTGTTGCAGTAAGTTTTTGATATCTTTTTCATGAATAAATATTGGTTTATTGGTCTTAATCAAGTGTGCCGTCATCGAATTTTCAGCAGGAAATTCTTCTTGAGATTCTTCTCCGGAAATAAAGGGAATATTTATCGTTTGTTTTTCCTTGTTGATAAACGCAATATAAAAATTACTGGTATCTATAAGCCTTCCCAGCTCCAATTGAATATAAGCCGAGAATTCTCTTAAACTGGAAGTTGCATAGCCTTTTTTTGAAATTTTCAGCAACACATCAAGTACATCATCATATTTCTTTTTTTCGGAAACGTCTCTCAAAATTCCTTCATAGTAAACAAGATCGCCATTTGAGTCGAAGATGTTTCTGCCATGGTCTTCCACCCAAATTTCAGAACCATCCTTTTTACGCAATCGGTATATGTCACTTTTTTTAAAAGTTCTTTGTTCAATGCCAAATAATTGATCCCTTTCAGATCTATTAAAATAAAGTTGGGTTTTAATGTCTATATTTAACAATTCCTCCTTTGAATCATAGCCTAACATTTCAACCAAAGAAGCATTTACCTCAATAAATTTACCTTCTTCCGTGCTTTTGTAAATTCCGTCAATTGAATTGTTGAATAAATCTTGGTATTTATTTTCAATTTTTTTAAGTGAATTAATAAGTATTTCTTGTTCACTTAAACGCGATAACAATTCCTCATTATTGTTGGGGAGATTACCTGAGTTTATTTTACCCCGTTTTTTAATTATTTCCATTTTATTAGCAATTTAATGTATTTCAAAGCTTAAATCATACCAAATGTACAAATACTTTACCAATAAGTGATTCATTAATCAGATGTTTTTTATAAAAACAAAACGATAAATGTTAATTTTATGTTAAAATGTAGTACTATGTTTTGCATAATACTATATAAAATATATATTTGCATAAGAAATTTAAAAACAAGGTATTATGGTCACCCAAAATGATAGAAATTACAGTTCCATTACCCACTTAAGCAGTTTTGCGGGATGGATTTTTCCTTTTGGAAATGTTATTGCCCCTTTGATATTATGGTTGGCAAAAAAGAGTGAAAGCACTTATATAGATATGCACGGAAAAGCAGCCCTCAATTTTCAGCTGAGTTTAATGCTCTACTGTTTTTTATTGGCATTGCTTATAATTCCACTTACAATTTTTACGTTGGGATTGGGATTAATAGCTGTAATATTGGGTATTATTCCTATACTCATATTAATTATTGCCGCAATCATTTCGGCCAGCATAAAAGCAGCCAATGGGCAATATTACCATTATCCATTTACCATAGAATTTATTAAATAGCCTAATTAAAACGCAACTTATGAGGATAGAAAACACAAAAGCGCAAATGCGAAAAGGAGTTTTGGAATATTGCATCCTGTCCATATTACAACATGGCGATGCTTATACTTCTGAAATTCTATCAGAGCTGAAAGACGCCAAGTTATTGGTTGTTGAAGGAACCGTTTATCCTTTATTAACACGGTTAAAAAATGTTGGACTCCTCAGTTACCGCTGGGAAGAATCAACCTCCGGACCTCCAAGAAAATATTATGCCCTAACAGAAACCGGCAAATTATTTTTGAATGAATTAACCACTACCTGGAGCGAACTTACAGAAGCAGTAAACTTAGTAACTACCAATAAATCAGCAAAAAAATGAATAAGACCATAAACATAAATTTAGGAGGCATCTTCTTTCATATTGATGAATTAGCTTATCAAAAACTGAAACTTTATTTAGATGCCATCAGGCGATCATTAAGCGACGATCCACAAGGAAGAGACGAGATCTTAAATGACATTGAACTTCGTATAGGCGAATTGCTTTCTGAAAGAATCACCAATGACCGCATGGTTATAAACGACAGTGACATTGATGAAATCACCAAAATAATGGGAAGGCCCGAAGATTATTCTGTGGATGAAGAACTTTTTGAGGATGGACCAAAATACATTCCAAAAACAGCTTCAAAAAAGTTGTTCAGAGATAGCGACGATAAATTTTTAGGCGGCGTTTGCTCCGGATTGGCACATTACTTTGGGATGGATGTTATTTGGATGCGCTTATTATGGTTGGTGTTATTTTTCTTTTTCGGCACAGGATTTCTAATTTACATATTACTTTGGATTTTAATTCCGCAAGCCGAAACCACCGCCGAAAAATTACAAATGAAGGGCGAGCCGGTAAATATCAGCAATATTGAACGAAAAATAAGAGAAGAATTTCAAGATGTTTCATCACGCGTAAAAGAGGGTGTCAATGATATGACCGAGAAGGTTAAAAGCTCTGAATTCAAAAACAAAACAAAATCGGGAATTCAGGAAGTGATTGACACCATTGGAAAAATTATAATGGCCATACTCAAAGTATTTGGGAAAATTATTGGAGCCATTTTAATCTTTATTGCTTCCGCAACTTTAATAGGTTTAATTATTGGGGCATTTTCAGTAGGAAGTATAGAAATACTTGGATTTGAAGGAGATTTTATGCAATATCCACCATTCTTTTTCGACTCTATATTTCCAATGTGGCTCTTAATATTATTTGGATTTTTTGCCATCGCAATTCCATTTGTTGTATTGTTTATGCTGGGTTTAAAAATCCTTTCAAGCAATGTGAAATCATTTAGTGCCACAACAAAACTATCATTGTTAGGGGTTTGGATTATCGCCATACTCGGATTAAGTTTTGCCGGAATTAATTTCGCAACACAAAATGCTTATGATGGCGTTCACAATCAAACGGAAGAATTGCCTATAACGGCCTTAGATACATTAACCATAAAATTAATTGGAAATGACAACTTGTCGAACAAAAAAGAGTTGCGAAGGAGTTCCGGTTCCGAATCAGTATATGATAATGATGTAAAGAAATTATATTCGACCAGAATTAACGTCGATATAAAAGCTACCGATAAAGCAACTGCTTATGTAAAAATAAGAAAGGAATCTGACGGGAAAAATCGATTAACAGCAAATAAAGATGCAGAATCCATTGAATATGAATTCAGTTTAAATGAGAAAGACCTTTTGCTAAACGGCTACTTTTTATCCGATTCTAAAAATAAATTCAAGGATCAGGTAATTGACATAACAGTTTATTTACCAATTAATTCAGTGATTTATCTAGACGCTTCAACGAAAACATTTTTAAATGATGTGGATAATGTGCAAGATATTTATGATGGAGATATGCCGAAACATTATTTTAAAATGACAGAAAACGGATTGGAATGTTTGGACTGCGACCCAAATATTTTTGGTGATGAATTTAAAAAGGACAACGAAAATTATAAATTAAAAATTGATTAAAAAGGAGTTGAACTAAAAGTGAAAGATGGCGATAAAAACGCCAAAGTGACCATTGATGAAAATGGTGTTAAGATTAAATAATTACAGCTCAGCCATAAAACTCAACATGTCAAACTAAAAAATAAGACCTTAAAATCATTTTAAAATACTTTTGAAATAAAACAACCAAACAATGAGAACTTTAGTAAAAATTACTGTTTTAATTACCATTTATCTGGCCTTGTTATTCACTACATCATCCTGCGTCTTCGAACAAATTATTGGCGTTAAAGGAAACGGAAATGTCATTTCCGAAGACCGCTCAATTAGTTCCGATTTTGAAATAATTAATGTACAACAGGGAATTAATTTATATTTAACTCAAGGAAAATCGACTGGCATAAGCGTTGAAGCCGATGAAAATATCTTGGATTTATTGATTACCGAAGTAAAAAATAACGAGTTAAATATTTATTTTGAAAAAAATGTAAATCGGGCAAAGGCGAGAAATGTATATTTAACAACCGAAAATATTTCGAAAATAAATACGTCAAGCGGCGCTTCTGTAAAATCTGAAAATACGATACAGGCGGAATCATTGGAACTCAAATCAAGCAGCGGAAGCGCTATTAAAATTCACGCAAATGCCCATGAAATTAAAAGTGAGGCATCAAGCGGTTCCACCATCACTATTTTCGGAAAAAGCAACACACTCAACGCAAATGCAAGCAGCGGAAGTTCAATTAATGCCAATGAACTTAAAACCGTTGATGCAATAACAAAAGTAAGCAGCGGAGCCAATATGGATGTAAATGTTACAGGCCGATTAACAGCAAAAGCAAGCAGTGGTGGTGCTATCGATTATGAAGGGAATCCGGCAGACATTGATAAAAAAACTTCATCGGGCGGCAGTATTTCAGGAAACTAGTGCCCAGAATTAGGAATTGGGCAATCGATTAAACAATATAAATGCTATGTTTATTTAAATGATTATAAGGTTTCTTATAAAATGTTCACCAGCCCATAAAATTTGAGTCAGTTTTTAATATACTAGTTGGTTAAATATCAAACGATTATAAGAAGATTGTATTTTTTTATTTTATGTTACACTTTTTCCCAAACTTTATCTAATTTTGTTGAATGATAAAAAAGACATTGGTTATTGGAGCCTCAACAAATCCAAACAGATATTCTTATAGAGCTATGCAACAGTTAATAGCCAATGGGCATGAGGTGATTGGAATTGGAAAAAAGGAAGGGGAAGTTAATGGCGTAAAAATTACTGCCAACATGATATTGTATAAGGATGTGGATACTGTAACCCTCTATTTAAACAAGAAAAATCAACAAGAGTTTTATGACTACATCATTAGTTTAAATCCAAAACGAGTTCTTTTTAATCCGGGAGCTGAAAATGAGGAACTGGAAAATTTACTGACAAAAAACCAAATCGCTTTTGAAGAAGCCTGCACCTTGGTATTGTTGAGTACGGGGCAATATTAATTTTACTGTCTGTTGTCTTTCCAAAGAAGCATTTTTTCTATCGGGCCATTAAAATCAGGGCAGTTTCCGTCACCTAATCCGGTTATTCCGCCATCTGGAGCGCAAATTACATCGCAATTGTTATTATATAGATTGTTATATTGGTCGCAGCAGTCTGATGTTATGTAATAATATGTTTGTCCATCTGCTTCCCATTTCCAAACTTCTGCTGGAGGGTTTCTTACTTCTTCAACTTTTATTTTTTTTATTTCATTTTGAATGCAATTCGGGGCATCAATATTTAAATTTGATTTTTCGCAACTTACATTCAGAAAAAATAATCCGATTAAAACACAAATTGAAGGTGAAAATGGAAGTTTCATCGTTTTATTTATTTTCTTTATTTTTAAGTCTTTGGATTGGTGTTTTTGGTTAATTTAAATTTCAGCATTTATAATTTTCAGGGACAATCATCAAAGGTATTTTAAGGTTGCCGAGCAGTTTTTTTTCTATGCTGCCCATAAATAAATGTTCAAGAAAATGATGTGTGTGGTGACCAATAATAAACAAATCAGGTTTCCAATCTTCAATGGCCTTGTCGATTTCAGAAATGGGCATACCGATGGGTTCTATATCGCTAATTTTTATGTCTGGATGTTGATTTTTAATTTTCCCAACCAATTCCACGGCCCTTTCTTTTTCATATTCTTCAATTTTAACTGGTAAAACGCCCGCGTCAATATTTCCTGTGGAAAACCTGATCACATAAATTATTTCTAATTCAGCCTGAATTTCCTTTGCCAATTTAATGGCATAATTTGCGGCATTGATGGCAGAATCGCTTCCGTCAATTCCCACTAAAATTTTGTGAATCATTTGCATACAGCTATTTATTTTAGAATTAAATTTACTGACTTTAATATTCATTTGCAAATAAAACAAGGAATTTTAAAAAGGAACGATTATAAATTCAATCCAAAAACAAACCTCTTAGAAGTAATTTTAAAGAGGTTTTATGATATTTATTCATATAAGTTAAGTTTTCTGAAGCTGTTGCAATACGATTACTTTTCAATCATAATGTATTACAAACAGCAACAGAAATTTAAGCGATCAATTAAAGTGATTCAATAAATTTCACCAATTCTTCTTTGGTTTTCCCAAGTTTTACTTGAAGTTTCCCAAGCATTTCATCTTTCTTGCCTTCATCATACATAAGGTCATCATCAGTTAAATCTGCATACTTTTGTTTCAATTTGGCTTTCTGTATATTCCAATTTCCTTTTGCTTCTGTTGTGTTCATGATTATTAGATTTTTTACCTGCGAATTCATTTTCACAGTTCAAAGATAGTTTCATTAATTACGGAATGCCTTACACAATTCCTATAATTGTTTATATGATTCACACATTTTTGCCGTTGATATTAGTGGCTGTTTAGTGCAAATTTATATAGGTATATAATCCGTAAAACACCATCAACACAATGATAATTATTACATTTAAGGCGTACACCAAACTGCTTTTGAAAGCGGAAACCATACGGGATTCACCATAAAATCGGCGATGCGCCGGAAAGAAATAAATTAACATCCAAAGAACACCAGTCGATTTGATGATAAGATGAATCCAGCCTAAAACCGGCCAGTCAAATAAAGAAAAAAGTTTGCCGATGAAAAAGAGCAGCAATATCATCAATAGCAAAAATGAAAAAAAATGAAGGGTGAAAATGCCGTGATCATAAAAATACCATCTTTTTTTATCATGAAAAATCCATAATAGCAAAGCGAAAATGGGCATATATATGAACAATACCTTGGGTAGATTTTGTTCAAATGACTGGCTGAATTTTTCGATAATTTCTTCGTTGGTATTCTCTTCTTTTACGGAAAGCCATTTTTTGAGGAACCAATATTCTGTTTTGTTAACTTTTGCTTTTTCCGAACCATTTTTTTGTATCCAATCCAATTGTTTGGTGCCCTTATAGCCAAAATCGGTGATTTTTTTTGGATCGATGTTTGTTTCCTTCAATATTTTTTTTAGCGTATCATTGCTTTTCTGGGAGATTAAACCAATTTTGGTAAGCCCATCAACACTTTTCTCTTCAATATGCAATGAGTCTAATGTTGGGGCTACATTTTCGGTCTTTTTATTAATTGGCGTAATGCTGATTTTGGTATTTTCAGAAGGGAATAGCGATAAGAGAAAAAAGGTGATAAAACTGGTAAAAATATACAAGCGCATAGGCGGTAAAAATGACAAACGCTGTCCGGATGTATAGGCCTTGGTTACGGCTGCAGGTTTAAAGAGCAAGTAAATAATTGTTTTCCAAAACTTATTATCGTAATGGGTTAAGTCCTGAAAGAAATGCGTAAACAAGTGATGAAAAGTAATGCGTGTTACCGTATTTTCTTGTCCACAATTAGAGCAAAAGCGTTTTTCTACCACATGATTGCAGTTTAGGCAGTTGGTCTCTGACCGTAATTTTTCTTTTGACATAAGTTTTATTAATTCATTTTGGCAATTTGAAATCAATAGTTTCGACAATTGAATTAAAACCAATACATCAGTAAAAGTTCAATGGTATCACATTATACCTAAGCCGTCATAAAATTTTCTATGAATTACGTTCTGGGCACTGTGCCCATAAATCCCTTGGTGGATAAGCCGTTTTAGAATCCCTATTTAATTGATTTTATGGATGCAATAAATTTATTAATCTGATGATTGAATTCGTAAGGATTCTCTAAGTTACTTAAATGTCCTGCATGTTCAACAATGCTTAATTTGGAATATTTTATTTGACTTTGCATAAAACGGGCTACATCTGGTGGTGTTATTTTGTCTTCTTTACCGACGATTATAAGAACCGGTACTTTTATTTCTGAAAGTTTTTCACAGGTTTCTTTGCGATCAGCCATAGCATGCAAACTATTATGTAGTGATAGTGTGGATGTTTTTACAATCATCTCTCTAACAGTTTGAATCTCTTTTAAATTTCTTTTAAAAGATTCATCCGCAAATAAATTTATAATCAAATCATTGGCAAACTTTTCCACGCCATTTTCTTGGATGCTTTTAATGGCATTCATCCGTTTTTCTATTGCTTCTGGCGAATCTGCGGTGCAATTTGTGTCGCTTAAAATAAGCGCAGTAAAACGGGTCGAATGGTTTTCAATCGCATTTAAGGCAATGTATCCGCCCATGGATAAACCGCAAATGATGGTTTTTTCAATATTCAAGGCGTCCATAAAACTTAGCAAATCATTTACAAAAAGGCCAATCGAAAAATCGCTGGTTCCTACATCGGAATTTCCATGTCCACGTATGTCATACGCAATTACGCGGCAGTTATCTTTTAAGGCTTCTATTTGGTTGTCCCACATGGATTTGTTTAAAGGAAAACCATGAATAAAAATGATAGTTGGTGATTCTTCCGGGCCTTCATCATTGTAACTTACACTGATGTTATTCACTTTTATCTTGAGATTGTTACCTGAATTTCTCATAGGATGCTATTTTTTAGCTTAATTTTAGTCAATAGTTTGAAGGACGAAAGCGGAAGTAGGGAGTTCGAAATCAAATTCACCCATAAAACTCCGTCTAACATCTTCTGTCTCCCTTCTTCTGTTTTCGTTTATATTTTACCTGTTTAATTTATTTTTTCAAATTGTAAAAAAATTTCAACCTCATTTTCAGCTTTATTGTCAAAAATAAGTTTGTGATAACCGATTTCAGACTTCAATTGGAGGTGTTCAAAGTTGAAAAAAACGGGTAATAAATTAACCTGCCGCCGAACCTGAGGTTTGAGTCATCAAGTAATTTTCAACACCCATCTGATCCATCTGTGTATTTTGTATTTCTGCCCAGTCTGCGTGACCTTCTTCCATGGCCAATATTTTGGTTAGCAATTCAGAAGTGATTTGATCTCCAACTTCGCGGGCGAGTTTAATGGCGTCATTATAGGCGCGAATTGCATTAAGTTCATCGTCGCCATCGTTATTAATGATTTCCGGAACTGTTTTACCAATTTTTATGGAATTAAGTTTGGACACTGTTGGTGCACCATCCAAAAAAATAATTCGTTCAATAAGCCACTCAGCGTGATACATTTCATCCATTGCTTGTGCGCGGATTGCACTATGAAGTTTTCCGTAACCCCAGTTTTCGCACATTTCAGAATGTACCATATATTGATTTATGGCAGTTAGCTCATCGGCCAATAGCGAATTTAATACTGTAATTAATTTTGCGTTTCCTTTCATATTTACTCTATTTTAGTTTGTATTAATTCAAATATTTTGATGTGTAAAGTTCAGTATTTTGATGCGGGGAGATGTTACACAACTTTTGAAAAATGTTACATATTTCACACATTAAAAGGTGAAAAATGAAACCCAATGGCTATAAAAAATTTAGATTGCAACCAGGTTTCTATTTTCCGGGTAATTTTATTGCATTTTTAAACTTTGCTGTCTAACCTGAAAACTTATTGTATTTGGGTTTAATCCATAGTTATTAGAGAACTTAAACCTACTTTTTTTGTCACATTAATTGGTCTGCATAATAAAAATTTGCCGGCAATCCGCCGGTATGCCAAAAGAGGACAGTTGCTTTAGAAGGGATTTTCTCCTTCTTTAAATAATCCATCATCGCATAAAAGGCGCGACCTGTATAAACCGGGTCCAAAATAATTCCTTCACTTTTTGCCAATTCTTTTATGGCTGTTTTTTCATTTTCTGTAATAACGCCGTAACCTGCTTCATTGTAATCGTGATTGATTTTCACATCTGCCAAACGATACTCTTTTTTAATTTTCAGAAGTTGTTTTCCTTCATTAACAATATGAAGAACTATTTCTTCAAGGCTCATTCCTTGCGTTTCGCTCTTGTCAATTCCAATGGGAACCAAATTCATATTTAAATTGTATAAATCATTTCCCAATGTCAATCCGGCTTGTGTTCCACCCGAACTGGAGGCGAAAAACAAATAGTCAATTTTAAGGTTTTGGTCAATAAGCTGCGCTTTTAATTCTTTCATGGCATTCACAAATCCGAGCGCTCCGGTAAAATTGGACCCTCCATAAGGAATTACAAAAGACTTTTTTCCTTTCAATTCCAATTGCTGTTTTAAGTTTGTTATGTCTTCGCCTTTTCTGTTTTCTCCCGTAAAATGAATTTCGGCACCCAGTAAATATGACAATAATAAATTGCCGTTATATTTTAGTGGTTCAACTCCGCCAAGCAGCAAATGACATTTCAGGTTGGCGATGGCACAAGCAGCCGCGGTTTGCCTGCAATGGTTGGATTGTTGCGCACCGGCGGTAATTATAGTGTCGGATCCATTATCCAAAGCTTCCTGAATTAAATATTCA
>DAIQBF010000025.1:11417-22272 GCA_036781305.1 Lutibacter sp. | reverse complement strand
TCAATTGTTTATCACATTTTCTTTTTCTTATGTGCGACCGTCCATTTAATATTTAAATGCCAGAAAAAAACAGTTGTAAAAAAATTGTATTATTGTAACGCTGTTATTTTTAATTTTTACCTATTGAAATTCTTTAAAAAATCGATACTATTCTTCCTGTTCTTGGCCACTTTTTTTATGGATGCCCAGGAACTGCCTCCTGTTGAAAATTATGCTCCGGAAATTTATGGTGCCGAAAATCAGAACTGGGCAATTTCACAATCGGCAGACAATTATATTTATGTTGCAAACAGCAGCGGGTTATTAGAATTTAACGGAGCCGATTGGAAATTGTATCCCTCTCCCAACGAATCGAGTTTGCGCTCTGTAAATGTTATTGGCGACAGAATTTATACAGGTTGCTATATGGAATTTGGATATTGGGAAAGAAACGACTTTGGAAATTTGATTTACTTTTCCTTAAGCAAAAAATTGAAAGAACCTTTACTTGAAGAAGAATTTTGGAATATTGTGAAATTTGACAATTGGGTGTTGTTTCAATCTTTGCATCGAATTTATATTTACAACACAGTTGATGAATCCTTCAATAGCATAAATTCTAAAACCAACCTTCCAAAAGTTTTTAAAGTAAATGAAAGCATTTATTTTCAAAAGATGAATGATGGACTTTATAAAATTGAAAATGGAAATCCGGTTTTAATTTCAAACCATCCAATATTGCAAAATAATATTTTGGTCAATTTGTTTTCTGTCGATAAAAAAATACTGTTGCAGACACAGGAAAAAGGTTTTTATTTTTTTGAAGATGAGAATCTTTCAAAATGGGATTTTCCTTCTAACGACGAAATTTCATCTATGAGTGTTTATAGCAGCATACAACTTGCAGATAGAAGTTTTATTATAGGAACCATTTCAAATGGAATTTATCATATTGACATTCAGGGAAACCTTTTAAATAAAATCAATCAGAAAAATGGTTTAAACAACAACACTGTTTTATCGATGTTTGAAGACCGGAACCACAATGTTTGGCTTGGTTTGGATAATGGCATCAGTGTTATCAATATCAATTCACCATTTAGTATTTATAATGATATTTATGGAAAATTAGGAACTGTTTACACTTCGGTAATCTTCAATAACAACCTCTATCTCGGCACCAATCAGGGATTGTTTTATAAAAACATCAATTCAAATGACGACTTTCAGTTTGTTAAGGGCACTAATGGCCAGGTTTGGTGTTTAAAGGTAATTGAAAATACGCTTTTTTGCGGTCATAATAACGGTACATTTATTATCAATGACAACAATGCGAACCTCATTTCAGATAAAATGGGCACCTGGGACATTAAACACATAAATTCCAATAAAAATTTGTTGTTGCAAGGAAATTATGATGGACTTTTTGTGTTGGAAAAAATAAATAACACTTGGAAAATTAGAAATAAAATTGAAGGGTTTGATATTTCGAGCAGACATTTTGAATTAATCAATAACAATCAATTATTTGTGAGCCATGAATATAAAGGAGTGTTTAAATTAAAAATTAATGATGATTTTACAAGAGTTTTACATTATTCTACTGAAAACAGTGTTCAAAAGGAATTAAAATCCAGCTTGATAAAATACAACGATGATATTATTTACACTGTAAAAGAGGGTATTTTCAAATACAACACTAAAGAAGGAAAATTTATAAAAGACTCATTAATGTCGGCCAATTTTTTGGCAGATGATACTTATTTTTCAGGAAATTTGGTTGTTGATCCAAAAACAAATACACTTTGGGGATTTACCACTAAAAACATCGTTTATTTTACGCCTGGTCAATTAAATAACATTCCCAAAACCATTAAAATTTATTTGCCGGCATCGTTAAGAAGAGATATTGCCGGATTTGAAAGCATGACCAATTTAACTGGCCGCAAGTATTTATTTGGAACGTCCAGAGGCTATATTATTTTGAATTTGGATAAAATAAATCATGAAAAACCTTTTAAAATAGGGATTAATTCGATTGATAAAAGTATTCTTAATGCGCAAAGTACGCCAGTTTCCTTAAAAAACAACAACACTTTTGAATTTAGAAACAATAACCTGATATTTACTTTCAGCGTTCCAGAATTTGACAAATATTCAGAAGTAAATTACCAATATCAGTTAGAAGGAATGTATGATGATTGGAGTAATTGGTCCACAAACTCTGAGGTCTTTTTTAAAAATTTACCTGCCGGAAATTACACCTTTAACGTGAAAGCAAAAATTGGCGATGAACTTTCTTCCAATATTGCCTCTTATTCTTTTAGAATTGACAGGCCTTGGATGCTTTCAACCCCAATGCTTCTAATCTATTTCATTTTATTTATCGCACTGCTGTTTTTAATCCATAACCTTTACAAAATTTATTACGCCAAACAGAAACAAAAGTTGATGGAAAGAAAGCAACGTGATTTTGCCTTGTCGCAACTAGAAAATGAAAAAGTGATTATGAGATTGAAAAATGAAAAATTACAAGGTGAAATTTATAGCAAAACAAGAGAATTATCGGTATCAACTATGAACATCATTAATAAGAATGAACTCTTAAGAACCATTAAAGATGAGTTGACCGAAGTTAAAGATGAAACCAACGTAAAACCTGTAATTAAAATTATTAACAAAAACCTAGCAAATACCAGTGACTGGGAGTTGTTTCAGGAAGCATTTAACAATGCCGACAGCGATTTTTTAAAGAAAATAAAAGCCTTACATCCTTCCTTAAGTCCGAACGATTTACGTTTATGCGCCTATTTGCGATTAAACCTGTCTTCTAAAGAAATTGCGCCTTTATTAAATATTTCTGTAAGGAGTGTGGAGATCAAAAGATATCGTTTGCGCAAAAAAATGGACTTATCCCATGAAAATAGTCTTGTTGAGTACATTTTAAAAATTTAGATTACTTCAACAATAGTTAAAATAACTACAACATTACCTTAACATTTCAAAAACTACAAGGTTATAGTTTATTAAAATTCTACATTTTTACACCTTAATTAATTGCTTACTCAACGTGTTGTTTTGTTAATAAACTCACAATAAAAGGGGGTTGAGACCCTATTATCAATTACAAACATTTACAAATTAATTTTCCCAATTACTGACATGTATGTTTTTTGTATAGGTTCATTTTATTCTTTCATCTTCTTTTTAACTTATTTTTATGAAAATTTAATTAATCAAAAAATATGAAATCACTACTATTATCATTTTTTCTATGTTTTGCGGGTATTTCAATTTACGCGCAAAATTATGAAATTAAAGGAACTGTATCCGATGCAAGCGGTACGCCTTTGCCGGGAGTTTCTATAGT
Source organism: Lutibacter sp. (assembly GCA_036781305.1). Lineage (GTDB taxonomy): Bacteria > Bacteroidota > Bacteroidia > Flavobacteriales > Flavobacteriaceae > Lutibacter. Next base: position 18,923 of record DAIQBF010000025.1, on the reverse strand, counting down.
TGTAAAAAACACAACTAAAGGAATAACAACAGATTTTGACGGTAAATTCGCAATGTCTAATGTTCAAAAAGGAGAAGTACTTGTTTTCTCCTACGTTGGCTTTTCAACTAAAGAAGTTGTTATTAACAACTCAAATTCATTAAATGTTATTTTAGCTGAAAGTGCAGAAAGCTTAGATGAAGTTGTTGTTATTGGATATGGAACTCAAAAAATCACCAAGGTTTCTGGTGCGATTTCAACAATTAAGACGGCAGATATTGAACAACAAAAACCACTTAGGGCTGAAGAAGCCTTACAAGGGCGCGCATCCGGTGTTTCCGTAATTCAAAATGGTTCCCCAGGAAGTACCCCAACGGTTTTAATACGTGGTATTCCTTCTTTTTCAGGAACTAATCCAGTTGTTATTATTGATGGAGTTCCTCAATCACTAGAAGATTTAAATGCTATTAATGCGGCAGATATTGAATCGCTAAATGTTTTAAAAGATGCGGCCTCCACTTCAATATATGGAGTAAAAGGTGGAAATGGCGTAATTGTAGTAACTACACGTAGCGGTAAAAAAGAACAAAAAACAGAATTTTCCTTTAATACTTATATAGGAGAACAATCTATAATAAAGAAAATTGGGGTATTAAATGCTACTGAATATGGTGCAATAATTAATGAAGGTAGTGTAGCTGCCGGTGGAGGTCTTATTTTTCCAGATATTTCGGCTTTAGGGGTTGGTACAGACTGGCAAGATGAAATTTTTCATGATGCCGGTATTGCTTCTCACAACTTAACCGCTAAAGGCGGTGGAGAAAAATTAAGTTATTTTCTATCTGCTGGTTATTTAGGGCAAGATGGTATTGTAGGCGGAGGTGATAAATCCAATTTTAATAGAGTAAATGCTACAGCCAATCTTAATTTTGATTTAACTTCAAAATTAAAATTAATACTTAACACAAGCTACGCAAATTTAAAAAGCCAGGGGATTCAAGAAAATTCATTTAATTCAATAATAGGCAGTGCCTTAAATTTTGACCCTACGGTACCTGTGTTAAATACAGTTCCTAATACAGTTGGAACTTATGGGTTCAGTAATCTTTTGAAATCTGAAATATTTAACCCACTTACCAAATTAGAAAATACTTATAATACAAGTAACGGTAATAAATTGTATGGAAAAGTTGAGTTGCAATATGATATTTTAGAAAACTTGAAAGTGACTTCTCGGTTTGGATATACAAAATGGGATGAAGTAGGCAAAAACTTTACACCGCTTGTTTTTTATGGGCCTTTGAATGTTGAGAATACCATGAATGCTGATGGAACTACTGTTACTGGAAAACATAATAGTGTAACAGAATTTACAAATTCTAATTTTAGTTATACTCAAGAAACATTTGCTAATTACACCTTTACCATTAATGAAAAACACAATTTTGATATTGTAGCTGGTATGTCTTTTGCAAAATCAACAGGAAGTGGCTTTACCGCTTCAAGGCAAGATGTTCGTGACAACTCCTGGGCTTGGGCAGACATTAGTGCTGCAACAGGAGTAAACTCAGCAACAAATTTTGTAGCACAAACTGGTTCAAGTTATCAAAATTTAACTAGAAAAAACTTATCTTATTTTGGAAGGGTTAATTATGACTATAGCGATAAATACTTAGCTTCATTTATTGCACGTCGTGACGGTTCTATCGCTTTTGGTAAAGATAATAAGTATGGTAATTTTTATGCGGGGTCATTAGGTTGGATAGTCACAAAAGAAGATTTCTTCAAATCGGATTTCATTGATTTTTTGAAAATAAGAGGTAGTTATGGTACAACCGGTAATGAAAATGTGAGTCCACAATATGTGAGTATTGCAGTTGGAGGTCCTTCTTATGGCTCAACAGCAAACAGCAATGGATATACTTTTAATGGTACATTTTACCCAGGCGCTACTGTAAATTCTTTTGCCAATGATATTTTAAGATGGGAAAAACAAACCCAGTTCAATGTAGGGTTTGATATTACCGTATTAAAAAATTTATCTTTAAATGCTGATTATTTTGAAAAGAAAGTAGATGGATTGTTATTTGTGGATGCTCCACCGCTATATGCTGGAACTTCCTTACCGGTTGCTTCAAATATTGGTACTACTGAAAGCAAGGGTTTTGATATGACATTGGCATATAATACATCCTCTTCAAATGATTTTAAAGTAAATACATCGCTAACTTTCACTACTTCTAAAAATTTAGTGACTGCAACCAATAGTGATGGTACTGCACTTATCAGCGGAGGAAGTTACTTTAATGGCCAGTCTCAAAATGCAACACGATTCCAAAAAGACTTCACTCCTGGCTATTTTTATGGATGGCAAACCGACGGTTTATTTCAAACCGCTGCTGATATAGCAGCAAGCCCTACTCAAACAGGAGCGATGCCTGGTGACATCAAATTTGTAGATATCAATGGAGATGGTGCAATCACAGATTTAGATAAAACTAAAATTGGAGATCCTTTCCCCAAATTTACAATGGGGTGGAACTTAGGCCTTGATTATAAAAATTTCGACTTTAGCGTATTTACCTATGCTTCAGTTGGAAATGATGTGTATAGAGCGTATGAACGTAATGCTCAATATTCAAACAAGTTTAGAAATATTTTAGCCCGATGGACTGGCCCAGGCTCTACCAATGATGCTAACAATCCTCGTTATACATTTGCAGATGCTAATAGCAATATCAGAGTTTCAGACAGGTATGTGGAAGATGGATCATTTGTGAAAATTAAAAATGTTGTAGTTGGTTATTCAATTCCTACTTCAACATTTAGCAGTAAAGTATTTACTAAAATAAGAGTTTATGCTCAAGTAAAAAATCTTTATACATTCACAAAATATACTGGTTACGACCCTGAAATAGCTGGCGGTATTTTAAATACAGGTGTTGATCGCGGAGCTTATCCTCAAGCAAGAACAATATCGGCTGGCTTAGACTTAAAATTTTAAACTTCTAAAATCAACAATATGAAAAATATAAATAAAATTATTGGCATTATCATGCTTCTTTCAATATTCACGGCTTGTGAGAAAGAAATTGATTTTGATCCGCACGACGAATATGCTGTTACTGAGGCAGATTATTTAAAAACCTCATCTGATTATCAAATGATGGCAATAAGTTGTTATTCCCCTTTACAATGGATGAACCAATTAGTAGTAATAGGTGACGTAGCTACTGATAATGCTGTTGCTGGCGGTGAAAATGCATCGGATGTTGTTAATTTACAGCAAATGGATGATTATACAACTACCACCAATAATGGCCACCTTGAAGAATTATGGAAAGTAGCTTATGAAGGTGTTAATAGAGTAAATTATTTAACTAGCCATAAAGATACAAATCTTGCTGGAGATAAAATAGAGTTTTCTGGAAAAGAAGCTTTGTATGGTGAACTTTATTTTTTAAGGGCTTATTATTACTTTAATTTGGTAAGATTGTTTGGTGATGTTGTATTATTTACAGATCATAAATTGGGTATCGCTGATTTTGGAACTTTACAAAGATCTCCAAAAACTGAAGTTTACACACAAATTGAACTGGATTTAAACAATGCAATTGCTGCATTGCCCCCAACAAATTCGCAAGCTGGGAGAATAACCAAATATGCTGCCCAAGCTTTATTGGGGAAAGTGTTATTGTATGAAGGTAAATTAGACGCAGCAGCCACAATGTTGGAAAACGTGGTAAATGGTCCTTTTAGTTTGGTGCCAGACTTTGATGCGATGTTTTTAACTGAAGGAGAAAATGGTCCCGAATCTGTTTTTGAAGTTCAATATTCAAATGGCAGCCCTTATTATAACTGGGGTGGCGCAACTCGCGGGCAAGGAAATTATGCTGTTCAGCAATGTGGTGTTAGAGGTTTAAACGGTACAGCCGATATGCCTTACGCAGCAGGATGGAGCACTAACTTACCGACACAAGAATTAGCAGCAGCTTATGAGGCTGGTGACCAAAGAAGGGATGCAACCTGTTTTGATGTGGAAAAGTATAAAATAGACAATCCTGCTTTAAATGTAACTTATAATGTTGCGCCTTATAAAAATACTGGCTTGTATAATAAAAAATACTTGCCTAGAAAAGGTCACACAAGTGGCCAGGTAGAATTAAATTACGACAATAACCAACGAATTATACGTTATGCCGATGTTTTATTAATGGCTGCAGAAGCAAATGTTGATACAAATCCTTCAAAAGCCCAAGCATACCTAGATAGAGTTCGAGATAGAGCATTTGGAGACACCGCTCATCGTATAAGTGCAACAAAACAAGCAATTTGGAATGAACGAAGGTTAGAATTGGCTATGGAAGGAGATCGGCTTTTTGACTTAATAAGAACAGGTCAAGCTGCATCGAAACTTTCTGGATTTGTAACGGGAAAAAATGAAGTATTTCCAATTCCACAAAGAGAAATTGATATTTCAAAACTAACTCAAAATCCAAGCTGGTAGCTAATTTATAAAATTTAAACATAAAGGAAATGAAAAAAATTAAATATTTCTTAAGTCTATTACTTCTAATTACATTTGTAGTTGGATGTGAATTAGATAAATATGAAGACCTGTCTTCATTGGACACAATTACGCCTCCAGGTGGTGTTGCTTCACTTTTTGATATTACGAATGACAATTCAGGCAATGTCAAGATTACCCCTAGTGGTGAAGGAACGGGTTCGTATGATGTTTATTTTGGTGATGGTACTGCAACTCCAGGAAATGTTCAGTCTGGCAGTAGCATAGTCCACTCCTTTGCAGAAGGAAATTATACTGTTAAAATAGTTGCTGTAGGAATTAATGGTGCTACTGCCGAAAAAACATATCCGTTATCAATTGTTTACAGAGCTCCTGAAAATTTAGCGGTAACATTGACTAAATTAAGCTTAAATTTAAAAGTGAAAGCAAAAGCAGATTATGCAGCTTCCTATTTGGTGTATTTTGGTGACGTTGTAGATGAAGTTGGAACCCCATTGGCTACTGGTGCTGAAGTTGAACACAATTACCCTGCTATTGGCACCTATGATGTTAAAGTTGTTGCTTTAAGTGGCGGTGCTGCACAAATTGAAAAGATAACCCCGATAACACTAACAATACCTTTCGTTTTTCCTATAACTTTTGAAACTGTTGGGGTTAATTACTTTTTTGGAACCTTTGGTGGCGGACAACAATTTACAAAAGAAGCAAATCCAGATCCAAGTGGCCTTAATACAAGTGAAACTGTAGGTAGATTTAGAAGAGGGTGGGAAAGCTGGAGCGGAACATACAGCCCTTTAGATGCACCTTTAGATTTTGCAACTGGTCATATTGTTAAAGTTTGGGTCTATACTCCAGATGCTGTAAATATTGGTAAAACACTAAATGTGGAATTAGAAGCTGCTACTGGCGGAAGCCCATCAAATGGTGTAGCCGTTCTAAAAGTTCCTCTAACTACTTCTGGAGAGTGGGAAGAGTTGGTATTTGATTTTAGCACGATTCCCGCAATACCTGCAACGGCAAAATTTAACCAATTGGTCTTACGTTTCAATGACGGAACTAACGGTGATTTTGCCACTATATATGTAGATAATTTCAGATTTACTAATTAAATAAAACAAAAATTATGAATACAAAAATAAAAACAGTAATAGTAATTTTTGCGGCGATTCTGATAGGAATTTCCAGTTGCCAAGAAGATGATTATACGTTAGGAGATTTAACGGCTCCAACCAATTTAACAATTACAGCGGATATTGTTGGTCAATCTGCAGAATTTCCTAATGGAGATGGTTCTGGAGACGTAAATTTCACTTTTTCAGCGAATGATGCTATTTCTTATAAAGTTGATTTTGGCGATGGATCAGCGCCAAAAGTTTTATCTTCAGTAACTAGTTTTAAATATAATAAAGTAGGTACAAAACACTACAGAGTTATCGTTACTGCAAATGGTAAAGGAGGTATTACCTCAACCACCATTAAAGAAATAGACGTGTATTATGCGTATGATGTTAACCCATTAACGGTTACATTACTTACAGGTGATAGTGCCACAGGTAAGAAATGGAGAATCGATTCAGATGCTGCTGACAATCTAGGTAATGGCCCTGGCCCTGGACGTCCTGACGGAAATGCAGAAACTTTTATTCCTTCTTGGTGGACAGCTGATCCTAATGGAAGAGCGGATAAAGGTATTTATGATGATATTTATACTTTTACCAATACCAAAGTTTTTACGCATAAAACAAATGGAGATTTGTATGGATATAAATCCAAATTTGCGAGAGATTTTGATCCTGAAACTCCAGGCGTTTTTGGCGGTTATGGTGATGAATGGATATTAAGCTACCCAGATTATACAGAAGCATTTGATTATGACGGAGATCTTACAGGTAATAATGGTAATCCAGCTGAGTATATTACTTGGGAACAAAAAGGGCATTGTGGCTTTTTTATGGGTTCTCATAAATTAATGATCTTAGAGATTACAGAAACTACCATGTGGTTAAGAGCCGCTACTCCAAACACAAATGATGCTGCTTGGTATGTTAGATTAAAAGTTGTAGAATAATTTGAATTAAGACTATTTTAAATAGTAATAGATAAAAAGGAGGAAGCAACACCGCTCCTCCTTTTTTATACGATGTTTCAATTGTTTCGAGCGAGAGTTTTGAACTCCTACAGTATAAAAAGTATTCTTTTAATTTTTTTCCATTTGAGAATAAACTATGCATTTTTTAAAATAAATTCCATGAAAAAAAGAAATATCTTCAAAGCTACTTTCATCTTATCGTTTTTCGCAATTTTATTTTTACATTTTTCATGTAGCAAAGAAGATGAAAACCCAACACAACCAACACAACCTATAATCCCTGAACTAAATATTCAGGATGCTTCCCTAGTGAGAACAACTACAGGAACAATAATGCGATTTTATGTTTATAGTAATAAAGCTACAACAACCCCTGTATCTGTAGATTACACTTTCGTGAGCGGCACAGCCATCTCTCCAAGGGATTATGATGCAACTTCTGGAACAGTTTCAATCCCCGCAAATCAAACCCAGGCTACAATTGACGTTCAAATAACGGGAGACCCCACAAATTTACGTCAACCAAATTTGCAATTTACCATTCTGTTAATAAATCCCAAATCTTGTACTATTGGAACAAATTCAGCCCAAGGAACAATTATAACAGAAAACGGTACTTATTTACCAACTGATAATACTGGTTACTCAGCACCGACAACATACCCTGGATATACTCTTGTTTGGAGTGATGAATTTTCGGATACAAATTTAAATTCAAACACTTGGAATCAGGAAATTGGCAATGGAAATAGTGGCTGGGGAAATAATGAATTGGAATATTACACCAACAGTTTAAAAAATACTTTTCTTTCAAATGGAAATTTAATCATTGAAGCTCGTAAAGAAACTATAAATGGCTTTAACTATTCTTCTGGAAGAATGACAACTAAAGATACAAAACAGTTCAAAT
>DAIQBF010000025.1:0-11407 GCA_036781305.1 Lutibacter sp. | reverse complement strand
ATATTAGGGCAAAATTGCCAGTTGGCAAAGGAATATGGCCAGCATTATGGATGTTAGGGGCAAATATTTCTTCGGTCGGATGGCCAGAATGTGGAGAAATTGACATTATGGAATTAGTAGGGACTTACCCAAACAGAGTTTCAGGAACGTTGCACTGGAAAACCACTACAGGTTCTGCAACACATCAAGGAGCTGATTATTATTTAAATTCTAAAGATTTCTCACAACAATTCCACGTATTTAGTATTATTTGGAAACAAGATAGTATTCAATGGTATGTAGATGATACTTTGTTTTTAACCAAAACAGCCGCCGATTTAAATGGAGCAAACAACCCTTTTAATGCCGATCAGTTTTTTATATTTAACGTAGCTGTCGGCGGAAATTGGCCAGGATCTCCTGACTCCTCCACTACATTTCCCCAAAGAATGTATGTAGATTATGTTAGGGTTTATCAATAAAATTTCGCTTTAATTAAAAAACAAAAGCAACAAAAAAACAGTTTCTAAAATGAATAGATAAAAAAAATTAATATAATGATTATTGGATCCATTATTTTACTTTTTTCGGCCTGCGTTTCAACCAAACCTATTGCAATGAATAAAATAGCCTTTGCGAACAATAGCGTGGTTGCCCACAGAGGTGCTTGGAAGAAAAACGGTTTTCCCGAAAATTCTATTGCATCGCTTAAACATGCCATTGAATTAAATTGTACAGGCTCCGAATTTGATGTAAGAATGACAGTCGATGATTCATTGGTAATTAATCACGATCCGCATTATAACAATCTGGAAATCGAAAAAACCACTTACGCCAATCTTGTAAAATTCAAACTAACAAATGGCGAAAAACTGCCCACACTAAGGGAATATATTAAAGCTGGAATGGAAAATAACAATTCAACAAGGTTGGTTTGTGAAATAAAACCATCAGAAATAAGCAAAGAAAGAGGCCAAATAATTGCCACGAAAGTAGTTCAATTGTTTAAAGAACTCAATGCCGAACAGATGGTTGCTTTTATAAGTTTTGATTATGAGATCTTAAAGAAGATAAGAGTATTAAATCCGACAGTTTCCACCCAGTATTTAGAAGGAAATAAATCTCCAGAGCAATTAAAAGCAGACGGAATTTCAGGATTAGATTGTCATTTTTCAGTTTTTAAAAACCATCCTGAATGGATTGAAAGTGCTAAAAATAACAATATTACCTTAAACGCTTGGACGGTAAATGACGCTGTGGATATGGACTGGCTGTTGGCAAATAATTTCGATTTTATCACTACCAATGAGCCAGAGTTGTTACTGGAAAGAATTGCACAATTTAAAGCTTCCTACCAAGATTATAAATTAGTTTGGTCTGATGAATTCGACTATTCTGGTTTACCAGATTCCACAAAATGGAATTATGATATTGGCGGTCATGGCTGGGGAAATAACGAAAAGCAATTTTATTTGGAAAAATCGATTGAAAATTCTTTTGTAAAAGACGGGAAGTTACATATTGTGGCCTTAAAAAAGGCTTATGGCAATAGTCAATATACTTCTGCCCGTTTAACCACTTACAGACGATTTTTAATCCAATATGGAAAAATTGAGGTGTTGGCAAAATTGCCGGAAGGAAAAGGAACTTGGCCTGCTATATGGATGCTTCCTGAAACGCTTCGCACAAAAGAGGAAGAATGGCCGCTAAGCGGAGAAATAGATATTATGGAGCACGTTGGCAAAGACCCAAACGTTGTACACACATCACTTCATACTGAGCTGTACAATTTTTGGAAAAAAAATCAATATACCCATTTTGAAACTCTACCGGACGTTTTTAAAGAATTTCACTTGTATGGAATTGAATGGACTTCTGAAAGCATTAAATTTTATATCGACAATAACTTGTTTTATGAAGCCACAAAAGGCGAAAACGGAAAAGACACCACCAATGAAGGCTGGCCTTTTGAAAAACCCTATTATTTAATCTTAAATCTTGCCATTGGCGGCAATTGGGGCGGAGAAATTGACGATTCCATTTTTCCTTCTGAAATGTTAATAGACTATGTTAGAATATATCAAAAATCATCGCAAAATAATTAGCATGAGAAAATCAATTGTTTTGTTGGCCTTTAGTTTATATGCCTTATTTTCAAGTGCCCAATCATTGGAAGTTATTACCTACAATATTCGATTGAATGTTGCGGTTGACGGCGAAAATGCATGGCCGCTCAGAAAAGAATTTTTCACTTCACAAATTCAATTTTACGAACCAGATATTTTTGGAGTTCAAGAAGCAACGCCAAATCAGGTAATAGATATTGTAACCGCGCTACCGCAATATAGTTATGTTGGTATGGGACGGGATGGCGAAGGAAAAGGGGAATCTTCCAATATTTTCTATAAAAAAGACCGATTTATATTGAAAGAATCCAATACTTTTTGGCTTTCTGAAACGCCGAATGTAATTTCAAAAGGTTGGGATGCCGCTTATAACAGGGTTTGTACTTATGCCCTATTTAAAGATAAAATAGCAAAAAAGAATCTTTGGGTTTTCAACACACATTTGGATCATATTGGAGAAGTTGCAAGAACAAAGGGAATAGAACTTATTCTTTCAAAAATAGCAAAAGTAAATACGCAAAACTATCCAGTTATATTTATGGGAGATTTTAATTCTGAACCCGATGCTGAAAGGATTATTTCACTAAAAACTCAAATGGATGATAGCAGAGACATTTCCGAAGAAAAACCTTTTGGACCAACAGGAACATTCAATGGATTTAAGCATAATGAACCGGTAACTATATTGATTGATTATATTTTTGTTTCTAAAAACAACAAGCTAATAGTTAAAAAATATGCTGTTTTAAGCGATTCAAAAGATTTAAAATATCCATCTGATCATTTACCCGTGTTTGTAAAATTAAATTATAAAAAATGAAAAAAATATCAACAATCCTTCTTCTGATTATTGCATTTACTGGATGTACCCCAAAAGAAAAAACCATTATTAAGGCTGAGAAACCAATAATGGCAGAAAATAAAACTGCAATAGTTTATACTTCTGCACATAATACGGATTTAAAGTTAACACTTACAGATACTTTAAAATTTAATGATTTTAAACAGCCTTTGGAAACAGAATCTGCTATTTCGGTCGATCCAAGCAAGCAATTTCAAACCTTTTTGGGGATTGGCGCAGCGTTAACCGATGCTTCCGCAGAAACCTTTTACAAACTTTCAAAAGAAAATCAAGACCTGTTTATGGAAGCTTATTATAGCGTTGATAAAGGGATTGGCTATACGTTGGGAAGAACCATCATTAACAGCTGCGATTTTTCAAGCGAAAGTTACACTTATATTGAAGAAGGAGATTCCGAGTTAAAGACTTTCAACATTGATCACGACAAGCAATTTAGATTGCCATTTACAAAACTGGCAATTGCCGCTGCCGGAGGAAAATTAATGATGTATGCAAGTCCGTGGAGTCCTCCTGCTTTTATGAAAACGAACAACAATATGTTGCAGGGCGGAAAATTAAAACCAGAATTCTATCAGCCTTGGGCAAATTATTATGCAAAATTTATAAAAGCCTACGAAAAAGAAGGAATTCCAATTTGGGGATTAACCGTTCAAAATGAACCTATGGCCACCCAAACTTGGGAATCTTGTATTTATTCTGCGGAAGAGGAACGCGATTTTTTAAAAAATTATTTAGGACCAACCTTGGAAAAAGAAGGTTTGGGCGATAAAAAAATAATTGTTTGGGATCATAACCGCGATTTAATGTTTCAAAGAGCCAGCGTGATTTTAAATGATCCTGAAGCTTCAAAATACGTTTGGGGAATTGGTTTTCATTGGTATGAAGACTGGAAAGACGGTATTCCTATGTTTAATAACGTAAAAGCCGTAAATGAGGCGTTTCCCGACAAAAATTTGATTTTTACAGAAGGCACCAACGAAAAATATGACTTAACGCGAATTGTCTCGGAAGATCCGAAATTGGCAGAACGTTATGGAAAATCGATGATTAACGATTTTAATAACGGAACGGTTGCTTGGACAGACTGGAATATTTTGTTGGATGAAACCGGCGGCCCAAACCATGTGGGCAATTTATGCTTTGCTCCTGTTATAGGTAACACAAAAACAAATGAACTTCTGTTCACAAATTCCTATTACTATATTGGGCATTTTTCAAAATTTATACGTCCGGGCGCAAAAAGGATTTCAAGCGTATCAAGTGCTAACAATTTAATAACCACTGCATTTATAAATGAAGACGGAGGCATTGTTGTGGTGGTAATGAACCAAGCCGATGCAGCAATATCCTATAGTGTAACGATGAATTTAAGAACAGCGGAATTACATGCTCCAGCCCATTCAATTCAAACAATTGTATTATAGTTTAACCCAATAATAAAATAACCTTACCCGAAGCGAAGTCGAAAAGAACAATCAATAACCAACCAATAAATATAGAATGAAAAAATCTTATGCCATTTCCATCAGCCTCATTGTTGCTATGGGCGGCTTCCTTTTGGGTTTCGACAGTGCGGTAATTTCAGGTGCCGTAAACGGAATTCGAACTTATTTTAAAATGTCCGATTGGGAACTTGGATTCTCCGTGGGCTGCGTAATTTTCGGTGCGATGGCTGGAAACATTTTCGCTGGTCCTTTAAGCGATAAATTCGGAAGAAAAAAAATATTGATTGTAACCGCCATGCTTTTTACGGTATCTTCATTATGGTCTGCAACAGCAACCGATTATCTTTCTTTTGTCATCGCCAGAATTATTGGAGGTGTCGGCATCGGTGGTGCTATCTTAATTGCGCCAATTTATATTGCTGAAATTGCGCCGCCTAAATTAAGGGGAAGCTTGGTTTCTTTAAACCAACTAAACATTGTTTTGGGAATTTCCGTAGCGTATTTTTCAAATTATTTTTTGAAAGATTTGGAAGGCGAAAGCTGGAGGTGGATGTTGGGCGTGGAAGCAATTCCTGCAATCATCTACTTTTTTGCGCTTTTTATGGTGCCTAGAAGTCCGAGATGGTTAATTCAACGTTTAAATGAAGTTGTAACAGCTAAAAAAATATTGATAAAAATTGGTGGGGATGAATTTGCCGATACCACTATTGGAGAAATTCAGAGAGGAATCGACAAAAAAGAAGCCAAAGGCACCTATGCAGATTTCTTCAGCAAAAGAATGACAGTTATTCTCATTATCGCTTTCGGATTGGCCTTTTTCCAACAAATAACGGGAATTAATGCTATTTTTTATTACGCGCCAACCATTTTTGAACAAGCCGGCGGAAGCACGGACGCTTCATTTTTACAGGCAATTGTTGTTGGACTTATCAATTTGGTGTTCACTTTTGTCGCTATTTGGTTTATTGATAAATTGGGCAGAAAACCTTTGTTGATTATTGGAACTTCAGCCATGGCAATTGCACTTTCAATGGCAACTTTAGCCTTTAACAACGCAACCTACAATTTTAATGAATCAACCATTGCAAAAATTGGAAATGCCGACATGAAATCGTCCTTAACACCATTAAACGGATCGACATTTTCTTCACAAAGTGAGTTGTTTGCTGGTGTTGCACCGTTGATAAGCGAGGCGCAATTACTTGAATTTAAGCAAAACGAAACTAAAAATTTCATTAACATCAACGCCAATTTGGTATTGATAGCCATTTTGTTATATGTGGCGGCATTTGCCATTTCTTTGGGACCAGTAATGTGGACGATGCTGTCGGAAATTTTCCCTGGAAACGTAAAAGGAATCGCTATCTCCATCGTTGGATTTTTCAACTCCTTGGTAAGTTATGCCGTAACCCAATTATTCCCTTGGGAGCTCACAAATTTAGGACCAACAGTAACTTTCGCAATTTATGCGGGCATGGCTGTTTTATCCGTGCTGTTTGTTTATAAATATGTCATTGAAACAAAGGGAAAAACTTTGGAAGAAGTTGAAGAATTATTAATTAGATCATAACCATAAAATGAAAATTACCCCAATTATAATCGTGTGTTTATTTTGCTTGTTTTCATGTGTAAAAACGCCACAAATAACAACAAATGAATTACCGCTGGAGAAACCGGTAAAAGTAACTTTAACAAATACCGATGGAAAATTCCAACTTTTTGTTGCCGGAAAACCATTTTACATTAAAGGTGCCGGATTGGAATTCGGCAATATTGCGTCGGTTGCCAAACACAACGGAAATTCTTTTAGAACTTGGAGAACCGAAAACGGACAAAAAAGTGGCAAAGAAATTTTAGATGAGGCGTACAAAAATGGGTTGATGGTAACTATGGGCATTGAAGTGGAAAGAGAACGCCACGGATTTGACTATAATGATACTGTCGCCGTAAAAGAGCAATTGGAGCGTATTAAAACTAAAGTTTTGGCCTTAAAAGACCATCCTGCTTTAATGATTTGGGGAATTGGAAATGAATTGAATTTGCGTTATGAAAATCCGAAAGTTTGGGATGCCGTGAATGACATTTCGAAAATGATTCATGAAGTTGATCCAAATCATTTAACCACAACCATGTTGGCGGGTATTTCCAAAAAGGAAATTGCATTAATCAAAGAAAAATGCTCCGATTTAGATATTTTATCTGTTCAAATGTATGGCGATCTTCCAAATTTACCGAAATTAATCAGGGAATATGGATGGGAAGGTCCGTACATAGTAACCGAATGGGGTGCTACCGGGCATTGGGAAGTTCCAAAAACAGCTTGGGGCGCGCCAATAGAAGAAAACAGCACCCTTAAAGCCGCTAATTATTTAAAGAGATACAAAGGCGGAATTGAAGCTGATTCATTGCAATGTATTGGCTCTTATGTTTTTCTTTGGGGAAATAAACAGGAAAGAACACCTACTTGGTATGGTATTTATTTGGAAGATGGCAAAGAAACGGAATCTGTGGATGTGATGCATTTTGTTTGGAATGGCAAATGGCCTGAAAACAGAACACCTCAAATAGTTTCTTATACCATTGATGGCAAAACAGCTTATGAAAATGTGGTAATGGAGGCTGGGAAACCTTATACAGCATCCCTGAAAATTTCCGATTTTGAAAATGACCCCATCACTTATACTTGGGAAATATTACCTGAAAGCGTTGATTTAGGAGATGGTGGCGACCATGAAGAGCGTCCGAAAAGTGTTAAGTTTGAAATAGTTAACCAAAAAGACGGGAAACTTACCTTTAAAGCACCAACTGCCGGAATGTATCGTTTATTTGTTTATGCCGATGATGGCCACGGACATGCAGCAACTGCAAATATTCCATTTAAAGTAAATTAACATTTTCTAAATAGCGCGCTCATAATGTCTAACAAACCAATATTTATTGGAAAATCTAAAGCTAATTTCAAGACCAAAATTGTTGCAGGGAATGAAATTATTATAGGAAATGAAAATTTTTATAAGATTTCTAATTCTGATGGTTTAAGGCCTTTCTTTATGAGCATGGTAAGTGACTCAAATCACTGGATGTTTATTTCGAGTAATGGAGGATTAACGGCGGGAAGAAAAGATTGCGATTCCGCACTTTTTCCCTATTATACAGATGATAAAATAACAGAATCTGCAACTATTACAGGAAGTAAAACCATAATTCAAATTCATAAAAAAAAGAAAATCCTTCTTTGGGAACCTTTTTCAGATAGTTATCAAGGACTTTACGAAATTCAAAGAAATTTATATAAAAATAGCTTTGGAAATAAAATCATTTTTGAAGAAATAAATAATGATCTTGAATTAACTTTTCGATACGAATGGAATTCCAGCAATCTTTTTGGATTTGTAAAAAAAGCCACATTAAGCAATAATTCTTCCAAAAGTAAATCAGTAACCGTATTGGATGGCATCCAAAATATACTGCCTTACGGACTTTCAGCAGAACTTCAAAACAGCAAAAGCAATTTGGTTGACGCCTACAAAAAAAACGAGCTTGAAGCAGAAATCGGATTGGGAATTTATGCTTTAAGTGCCATTATTATTGACAAAGCGGAACCTAGTGAAGCTTTAAAAGCAACCATAACTTGGTCAATTGGCCTAAGAAATCCGAAATATTTATTGTCTTCATTACAACTTAATAATTTCAGAAATGGCCTGCCAATTGAACAAGAAATTGACATTAGGGCCGAAAAAGGCGCCTATTTTACATTTTCAGAATTTAAACTCAAAAGTAAAGAATCTAAAAACTGGATGCTGGTAGCCAATGTGAACCAAGGACCTGCTGCAATTGTAAATATATC
Organism: Lutibacter sp.; assembly: GCA_036781305.1. Lineage (GTDB taxonomy): Bacteria > Bacteroidota > Bacteroidia > Flavobacteriales > Flavobacteriaceae > Lutibacter. The sequence goes on along the minus strand of DAIQBF010000025.1, from coordinate 3,148 downwards.
AGAAAAATTAAAATCAATAAAAAACTTACAACAGGAAGTTTTAGCAGATATTGAATTGGGTACAAAAAACCTGATTCTTTTAGCTGGAAATTCCGACGGATTGCAGGTAACCAACGATAAACTTCGCACTTCAAGGCATTATGCAAACACGCTTTTTAATATCATGCGCGGCGGTATTTTTGATGAAAATTACAATATAGATAAGAACGATTTTTCGAAATATATTGAAAAAGGGAATAAAATTGCCTTCAAAAATAATGAAATCGAAATGGGGAAATTACCTAACACTTTCTCATTAAAAAAACTAAAGGAAATAGCACAACAAAATAAAGATTTAAATTTTAAACGCCTTTGTTTTGAATATATGCCGTTGAAATTCAGCAGAAGACACGGCGATCCCAGCAGGCCCTGGAATAAATTTTCGATTAACACAACCAATGAAATAGACGGTTCAAAAATTTTGGATTACGAGGGAAACTGGCGAGATATTTTTCAGAATTGGGAAGCACTAGTGCATTCTTATCCTGAGTTTATTGAAAATATGATTTTTAAGTTTTTAAATGCAACGACTTTTGAAGGATATAATCCATATCGAATTACAAAAGATGGTTTCGATTGGGAAGTGATTGAGCCAGATAATCCTTGGTCGTTTATTGGCTATTGGGGCGACCATCAAATTATCTATTTGTTGAAATTTTTGGAATTTGCAGAAAATTATTATCCCAACAAATTGTCCCAATATTTTAATCAGGAATTGTTTGTGTATGCCAATGTCCCGTATAAAATTAAAAGCTATGCCGACATTCTTAAAAATCCAAAAAATACCATTTATTTTGACCAAAAATTAGCTCAAAAAATAAATCTGCAAAAAACAATGCTGGGTGCTGACGGCGCTTTGCTCCTATCCCAAACTCAAGAAATTTATAAAGTCAATTTAATTGAAAAACTGTTGGCAACGGTGTTGGCAAAACTATCTAATTTTATTCCAGAAGCCGGTATTTGGCTCAACACGCAAAGACCGGAGTGGAACGACGCCAACAACGCCTTGGTAGGCAACGGCGTTTCTATGGTTACGCTTTATTATTTAAGACGATTTTTAATTTTCTTTGAAGAAATTGTTGAAAATGCTTCCATAGAAAATATTTTTATTTCAGAAGAATTGGCGGTATTTTTCAAGGAGATTGTTGTAATATTTGAGAAAAATAAGCATATTTTATTAGGGAAAATTTCAGATACAGCGCGTAAAAAGATGTTGGACGGACTTGGATTGGCGGGAAGTCAATACAGAACTGTAATTTACGAAAAAGGATTTTCAAGCAATAAATCAGCCATAAGCAATAGTGAGTTATCCCAGTTTTTTGGATTAACTAAAAAATTTATAGACCACACCATAAACGCTAACAAACGCGCTGATAATTTATACCATGCCTACAATTTAATAACCATTGAAAATGAACAAGAAATCTCCATTTCCTACTTGCCTGAAATGCTGGAAGGACAAGTTGCTGTTTTAAGTTCCGGACATCTTTCGCCATTAAATTCTTTGACTTTATTGAACAGTTTAAGAAAAAGTGCCTTGTACCGAGCAGATCAAAATAGCTATATTTTGTATCCGAACAAGCAACTTAAAAGATTTGTTGATAAAAATAATATTCCGTTATCATCTATTGAAAAATCGGATTTGGCAAAACAATTATTGAAAAACGGAAACTCACAAATTATTGAAAAAGATGTTTTGGAAAATGTTCATTTCAACGGAAATTTTAACAACGCAAACAGTCTTAAAAGTGCGTTAGAATCATTGCCAAAAACTTACCAAAAACTCATTGAAAAAGATCGGGAATTGCTGTTAACTACCTTTGAAAATATTTTCAACCACAAATCTTTTACTGGGCGTTCAGGCACTTTTTTCGGTTATGAAGGACTTGGCTCTATTTATTGGCATATGGTTTCTAAATTGGCGTTGGCGGTGCAAGAATGTTGCATAGATGCGATTGAATCGGGTGCTGAAAATGAAATTATTGCCGGTTTAAAAAATCATTATTATGAAATAACGGAAGGCATTGGCGTTCATAAATCGCCTGAATTATATGGTGCATTTCCAACAGATCCATATTCCCATACTCCGGCGGGAAAAGGAGCGCAACAGCCTGGTATGACAGGGCAAGTAAAAGAAGATATTTTGGCAAGAATGGGAGAATTGGGTGTTTCAGCAAAAAATGGATTGTTAAAATTTCAACCTAGATTGTTGAAAAAAGAAGAATTTCTTGAAGAAAGGAAAACAATCAATTATGCCGATGTGAACCATCAGAAAAAAGAATTGGAGCTGGAAAAAAATTCGCTGTTTTTCACTTATTGCCAAGTTCCAGTTATTTATAAATTGGCTGAAAAGGATATAATTCAGGTTATTTATTCAGAAGATAAATCAATTTCAATTGATGGATTGAAGTTAACTTCAGAAATAAGCAATCAAATTTTTGGAAGAACTGGCGAAATATCTAAAATTCTGGTTTCGTATAATGAAAAATTTTTTTTAACCTGAAACTCAAAAAAAACTAAAATATTGGAAAAACTCAAATCATAATGAAAAAAAATTTATCCATTTTACTTGGTGTTTTTTCAATAATTGTTGGCGGCTGAAAAAGATGAAATTGAAGTTCATATAGACAAAAATCCTCAAAATCTGCTAAAATAATGGTTTTATTACAGCAAATAATGAATATTCCAAATTATAAATATCAAAGATTATATACCTTTAACTTCTCAAAAATTAAGATCTAAATTAGTAACTCATGAAAATTCAAAAAAACATTTTATTCCTATTTTTATTTATTTCAATAAATACGTTTGCACAAGAATATCAAAATATATGGCAAACCGAAATTGATGCGTTCGACAAATTAGATGGAAACAACCCCTTACAAGATGGAATTCTTTTTACAGGAAGTTCGTCCATTAGAATGTGGAAAGATCCTGCCAAAGATTTTAACAATCCGAAAATTTTAAACAGGGGTTTTGGCGGTTCTCAAATTATAGATTTAATAGAGAATTTTGATCGGGTAATTCTAAAATACCATCCTAATAAAATTGTCATTTATTCTGGTGATAATGATGTAATTTAAACCCCAATTTATCAAATATACAATCA
>DAIQBF010000024.1:0-22483 GCA_036781305.1 Lutibacter sp. | reverse complement strand
ATCACCTATGAAAATATGCGCATTACACCTGCCTGTCGGCAGTCAGGTATGACCAATAAAAAACAATAAATATTTACATATGAAATATATAATAATTGGACTTGGAAATTTCGGCGCTTCACTAGCTGAAAAGTTAACCTCTCAAGGTAATGAAGTTATTGGTATTGATACAAGGATGATTAAGGTTGATGCACTGAAGGAAAAGATTTCCCACACAATTTGCATGGATGCCACAGATGAATTTACGGTATCGGGATTGCCTCTAAAAGATACTGATATTGTGGTTGTTGCCATTGGTGAAGACCAAGGCGCAAATATTATGGTAACCGCTTTGTTTAAGAATTTGGAAGTAAAGAGATTGATTAGCAGAGCCATTAATCCATTGCATGAAAAGGTATTAAAAGCCATTGGCGTTGATGAAATTGTACATCCCGAAGAAGAAACAGCCGAGCGATGGGCGAAAAAATTATGTCTAACAGGCGTGGTGGATTCTTTTGAATTAAGCGAAGATTTTAGCATTGTGGAAATAAATCTCCCGATTAAATATGAAGGCAAAAAATTATCGGAGATTAATATTCGAAAAAAATACAATCTTTTGGTATTAACCACCATAAAAAGCTCACGAGTTGAAAGCCTCGTTGGCCGTAGCCTTAAAGAATCAAAAGTTCAAGGCGTTGCCTCTGCCGATCTTATTCTTGAAAAAGATGATGTTTTAGTGGTTTATGGCGCAAATAAAGACATTCAATCGCTGCTGAAGAAAAAATTTAATTAAAAATTCAAGATTTCTTGAATTGCCGGTAGCATTGCTTGAGATGAAACTGCTATTTTGCCTTATGACAGTGCTGACACCGGTGTTGTTGATTTTGTCACTGCACTTACTCCAAACTCCACGCCTCCTGCGATCCAGGTTTTGGCACTGCGTTTTATCAGGAGGTGAACGGACAAATGTATCCGTTGAAAAATGGTGCTTACAATGAAAAGAAATTGTCGCTTTAACCATTAAATCTTAACCAATGAAACCAATTGAGAATCATTATTAAAATTCACTCCATCATTTTTTCAAAAAACAGCGGAATATTGGCATTGCTTTGGCCGCCACCGGTGGCACCATTATAGCGGCGCCAATTGCTGTTAATCATTTAAGAATATGTTTCAATCCCATATATAGATTTTGTTCCAAAACATCAAATCTATCGTCAATTAAAAAGAGTTCCATTATTTCTTTTAGTAAAGTTTCATCATTTTTATAGTGATGTTCTTTAATTGATGCCTGGATTTTTCGAATACTTTGATAATCATTATCCTTCTCAAATTCCTTATGGATTTTTTCAAAATTATTAGTCTGTATTTTAGACTTGATATAGTCTATTTCTAATTTTGATTCTGAAAAATCAGCGTTAGCGCAATAAATAAGAATGTAAATTTTCAATTCTTCTTTTGTCCAGTGTAAGTTCGCTTTTTTCATCTGTTTAAACTTTATTTTTTAGCGGTAACAGCTGCTGCCTGCCATTAATCATTTCTTTGTGTGTCAAAATTTGTAATGCTCGTTTCATTATTCCTTTTTTTAATGTTTCTGTCTTATCCTAAAATACGATGACTTTTTTGTTAATAATATTACTAATTTCAAATTGTCAATCTAATTTGTTGGTTGGTTGGTTTCAACAACTTTTTCTGTCCAAAAATAAAGTTAGAAAAAGTCAGATTGAAAAGTTACGGGTTTGAAACGGCAATTTTCCTATGTTTAAATTTAATGTTTTGTTAAAATTAAGCAATTTTTTAGCAATTGTTGACAAATGTTTTTATTTTTTTCGATTTGATCTTATTCCTAAAATAATTGAAAATAAAATAAGTAAATAAAGTATTATTACCCTCCAACTATTTAATTTTAAATAATTTATAATTAAAATTCCATTTGAAAATAGTTTTGAAAAACCAACCCTAGCCTTTGAAATAAAAAAGACTAAAATAACAAATGAGTACAAAATGAGTACAAAGAGACAACAACAATTACTCTCTTAAAATATTCTTGAGTCATTGTCATGTTATCAACTTTTTCTTTAATAATAATAATAATGCAAAAAGTTGGCGGTGACAGTTTTCAGTTCTTTTTTGAATAACTGTTATTTACAAAATTTGAGGCTGGCGATTTTTTAGAAACCCAAAGGTAAATGCTCTTATTGAGCTGAATTGAAAGCTGTATGCAGTGGAGTGAAAACGGAATGGAATACTGCTGGAGATTATGAATTTATATGCAAGTTTATTTTAATCAACATATCATTTTCATTAGGGTTGCTTTGTGCAAGCATTATTTATTCTTTAAACCAATTATTTACAATTTCAATTTCTATAGGTTTGGCTGTTTTATGGATAAATTCATTTTTTACGGCATCATATTTATAATCTTTACCCCATTCCTCACAATTTTCAACTACTTGTTTAATACTTTCACAAACGTATAAAATTTCTTCATTGGTAATTGTTGGGTGGATGGACATTCTAATCCAACCTGGACGCTCAACCATACAGCCCTCCAATATTTTCTTTTCAATACTTTTTGAATTTTGCTGATTCACATGCAATAAAAAGTGACCATAGGTACCGGCGCAGGAGCAACCTCCTCGCGTTTGAACTCCAAAACGATCATTCAATAATTTTACAATTAAATTAAAATGGACGTTTTCAATGTAAAATGAAAATATTCCCAATCTGTCTTTGTGCTGTTCTGCCAATATTTTTAGCTTTGGGATTTTAGCCAATTTATCAAAAACAATTTCATTAATTTCATGTTCTCTTTTTAGCATCTTTTTAATCCCCATTTTTTCTTTAAGCTGAATGGCCAATGCAATTTTAATGGTTTGTAGAAAACCCGGAGTTCCTCCATCTTCCCGAGTTTCAATATCATCAATATAGTCTCGATCTCCCCAAGGGTTTGTGTAATTTACGGTTCCACCGCCTGGATTGTCAGGCACCATGTTTTTATACACTTTTTTATTGAAAATTAACACTCCCGAAGTGCCTGGGCCACCCAAAAATTTATGTGGTGAAAAGAAAATGGCATCTAAATAAGCATTTTCATCCTTTGGATGCATGTCTATTTCAACATAGGGGGCAGAACAGGCAAAATCCACAAAACAAAGTCCGTTGTGTTGGTGAATTATTTTGGCAATTTTATGATAATCCGTTCTAATTCCTGTTACATTTGAACAAGCTGTAACTGATGCGATTTTAATAGGACGTTCTTGATACTTTTCTAATATTTTTTTAAAACTGTCAAAACAAAATAAACCTGATTCCTTGCACGGAATTATCTCAACATCCGCAATGGTTTCTAACCAAGAAGTCTGATTGGAATGATGCTCCATATGCGTAATAAAAACAATAGGCCTTAATGCATCCGGAACCTTGGTATATTCTTTAAGGTTTTCAGAAACTTTTAATCCTAAAATACGCTGAAACTTATTTATAACACCTGTCATTCCTGTCCCGTCGGTAATCAGCACATCATCTTCATTGGCATTTGCATGTTTTTTAATCATATTTCTAGCCTTATGATATGCCAATGTCATGGCTGAACCGGTAACAGAGGTTTCAGTATGCGTATTGGCCACAAAAGGACCAAATTCATTTAGCATTTTTTCTTCAATGGGCCTATATAATCGTCCGCTGGCTGTCCAATCTGTATAGATGATTTTCTTTTGCCCGTAAGGAGCTAAAAAATCTTGGTCGATGCCTACAATATGCTTTCTAAATTGCTGAAAATATAGCTCCAACTCAGAAGGTTGATTTTGAATTTTTATAGTGCTTTCTTGAAATTTCTCTATTGAAAATCGTTTTGAAAAAAAACTCATTATTTTGTGTTATTAAGTTGTTCAACTCCTAATTAATGAAAATTCAATTGATATTACTTTAATATTTTAGATTTAGTTTTTTTTAGACACAATTATTTTACCAAATCCTATTTTGTAAGCTTCGAATTCGGCTTTTAATAAATTCATTAAAGTTTGTTTTCCTTGTTTATTTCCATCTATTTTAGCGAGCCATTTAACACTTGATTTTCCATTGCCTTCATCCTTGGTAAATATAGAAAACTCTCCATTCTTTACTCCTTTTGGCAGCGATTCTTTATTTATATCTATAGACATAAACTTATAAGCATGATTAATTTGAACAATAGTTTCAGATCGTTTATTTCCATTGGAGAAATGGACATTTACTGGTAATGGAGCATTTTCACCTGTTTTTACCATTGATTTCACATAACCATTTGAGAGCTGTTTAAGCATTTTAGCATCATTAAGATATGCCCAAACGGTTGCTTGAGAAGCATTTACTTTAGCTCCAATTTCTAAATCCCAGGTTATTTTTTGTGCACTGGCCATTTGCGCAAAAACTCCATTTCCAAATACTATACCTAATAAAAGAGTTATAATTATTTTTTTCATTATTGTTTATTTAATTATTCATCATTGGAGGAGTCATCTGCATTTTGTCCGCTGCCTCTTTCCTTAAACTTTCTTCTTTTCGAGCCATAACTTCAGCCTCAGCGGTTTTTCCTTGACGTATTAAAACCCTTTTTCGAAGTTCAGCCAGTTGAATCTTTGTGAAAAGATTAGGGTTGTTAGTCTCAATATTATCTGCCCATATTAAAGCATTGTCATAGTATTTTATTTGATTTGCAGTTGCAACGTCATTGGCAGCTTCAATTACAAGAGAATTTCTATTACCTGAATGATTAAAAAAATCATTGTCAGCACATATTGCGTCAACTTTTTTGGCAAATTTATCCCATTGATTTGTGCCGGCAAATTCAATAAGGTCTAATTTTGTCAACACTAATTTTGAATAGTCATTTGGTTGGGCCAATAGTTCCCTTATGGCTTGAGTATTTTCCTTAGCCACTTTTAGTTCGCGATTATTACTGTAAGCACTTTTTATTCTATAAATTGAAAAAAAGAAAGTCTTTTTGAAATAATCGTTTACTTCTTGTGCTTCATATTTCTCATCCAATTTTGCTTTATTTGCATACAAATAAGCAAATGCTTTTGATGAAGGGTTATTCAGATATTTCAAAACTAGTTTCCAGTTGTGTTCTTCTAGCAATGTAGAATTCGGGAGGGCATCAAAATATGTTTTTGAAACTTCACTTATCTTTTCAGCTTCATAGGCTTTGTCCAGCGCGTCAAGATAAGCCACAGCACTGGCATCAGAATGCCCTGAGGCTTCAAAACTCTTTGCACGTCCGTAAATTGTGTTTTCTGGACTGAGCGCATTATTGGCTTCATTTATAAACTCATTAGGAGACATACTTCCAACAATTTTATGGATTACTTCTCCTTCTCCATTGATAAACAAATATGTAGGATAAGCTGATACTTTATACTTCTCTTTTAAAACAATGCCTTCCCCCACTTCCATGTTATATTTAACATTGATAAACGATTTATTAAATAAATCAGCTACGCTATCTTTTGTAAAAACATTATTGGCCATCATTTTACATGGACCACACCAGGAGGTATAAGCATCAAAAAAAATAAGTTTATCTTCCAATTTGGCTGTCACCAATTGCGTTTTCCAGTCTGTTTCTTTAAACTCAATTTCACGATTTTGTGCAATTGTTGAAAATCCAATTAAACAAAATACCCCCATTAATATATTTTTCATAAAATCATTTTTTAAGTTAATACTTGTTAATCAAATGGTAATCAAACAAACATTCTGCAATAGACGTTTATGTGATTCCTCGTTATGAAAATAATTTACAGTTTTTATTATATTTTTAATTCATCAAATAACGGTATTAACTCTTTTGACGAAGGTCTTGGCGCATCAGGCGAGACAATATTTCCTTTAGGGTCTATTAAAATAAAACGAGGAATTCCATTAATTTTATACGCTTGAACAAATTCAGATTTCCAATTGTTATCGGCAATTATTTGAATACCCCCTAATTCTTTTTCTTCCACCATTTGCTTCCATTTATCATGGTCTTTGGCAACATCGACTGAGATACTCACAAATACAATGTTTTTGCCGTGATATGCTTTTTCCACTTCCTTTAAAAATGGTATTTCAGCTTTGCAAGGTCCACACCAGGTTGCCCAAACATCAACATACACATATTTACCTTTTAGGTCATCCAATGAAGTTGTCCCCCCTTTAAAATTCTCATAATCAACAAATTTTGGAGAATTATTGCCTTTGGCTAAAACTGTCGCCAAGTATTGTTTTTCTTCATAGTTTCCGGTTATATATTTTGTCAAGCCATCAATTTGTTTGGTTTGAAGCGCAACAAAAGAAGTGTCTAAATTTTTCGTTTCGCTCAATAAAGTCTTAAACTTGGAATTAACATCCCCTATTTTTACGTCAAACTTAGATTTTTCTAAATTATACATTTCAGCGTCTGCAAAAACTGTTTCCTGTAAAAGCGCTTTTGCAGCTAAATAATTACTCGCTTCTGCGCCATTTCCTGTAAAACCAACCGTTTCATCAAATTCCTTTGTATCAATGGTCATATTTAAATCGAAACCATTTTTTAAATAGATATTGGTTGATTCAGAACCATCAAATAAATTATAGGTTCCTGTTTCAACCTTTAAAGTATCTGAAAAGGTCCCGTCTGCCTTCACATTTATTTTTTTTGAATATGTTCTCGAGCGAACAATTAAGGAATCGGAATTTTTGTTGGTAATTGTTCCCGATAGGCTAACATAATCTTTGGGTGCTTCTTCTGTACAAGATAATATTGCTATTGCAATACTTAATGCATAAATTAATTTTTTCATCATTATTATTGTTTAAAAATTTAATTTTTAAAATTTGAAATTCCGCTTAATAACCAATTGTGATATTCTTCAACATCTGGTGTGTAAGCAACGGGATCTGTTAAATTTTTTTCATTTAGATTCATCAAAACATAGAATGGTTGCGCATTTGCACCGTATTTTATGGTTTGAAATTCACTCCATTTCTGTCCGATATATTTTAACTTTTTCCCTGGTCTCAATTTTGATTCTATTTCCTCTCCTTCAGGAAGAGGCCGCTTGTCATCAACATACAAAGAAATTAATACCACTTCATTTTTTAAAATTGGAAGTATTTGATCTTTCGCCCAAACATTTTGTTCCATTTTACGACAATTTACACAGGCATGTCCCGTAAAATCTAACATCACTGGTTTACCAACTTTTTTGGCGTAAGCCAATCCTTTATCATAATCATTAAAGGCTATAATATCATGAGGCGCCATTAAATGCGCGCCATCCGGAATTTCTGAATGGTTTTCATTTTTTTCTGAGCCGCCTGTTTTAGAAAATCCGACTCCGTAAGGTGATTCGCTGTAACTTTGTGCCGGCGGAAATGCGCTAATCAAATTCAATGGTGCTCCCCATAATCCCGGTATCATATAAATGGTAAATGTCAATGAAAGAATTCCTAAACTAAGTCTTCCCACTGAAATATGCGTTAACGGAGAATCATGCGGCAATTGTATTTTTCCAAATAGGTATAAGGCCAATACTCCAAAAATGGCAATCCAAATAGCTAAGAACACTTCACGTTCTAACCAATGCAATTGCAATACTAAATCGGCGTTTGATAAGAATTTAAATGCCAAGGCCAATTCTAAAAATCCTAACACCACTTTTACGGTATTTAACCATCCACCAGATTTTGGCATTGAATTTAACCATCCAGGGAAAGCTGCAAACAATGCAAATGGAATTGCCAATGCCAGTGAAAATCCTAACATCCCTATAATGGGTCCTACTTGGCTACCACCGGCCGCAGCTTCCACAAGTAAAGTCCCTACGATTGGCCCTGTACAGGAAAATGAAACGATGGCCAAAGCAAGTGCCATAAAAAAGATACCAATTATACCACCTCTATCAGCTTGCGCATCTACTTTTGTTCCCCAACTACTCGGCAGCACAATTTCAAATGCCCCTAAAAATGATACTGCAAAAACAATTAATATTAAAAAGAAAATAATGCTAAACCACACATTTGTAGATAAGGCATTTAAAGCATCCGCACCAAAAATGGCACTCACCAATAAGCCAAGTACCACATATATTAAAACGATAGATAAACCATAAATAACAGCATTTCTAATTCCGGCAGCCTTGCTTTTACTCTGTTTTGTGAAAAAACTTACCGTCATAGGAATCATTGGGAACACACAGGGTGTTAACAATGCCGCAAAACCTGAGAAAAAAGCAATGATAAAAATGGTTAATAAACTTCTGTCTGATGATTTAGGTTTTTTAGTTTCCGTTATTTTAGCGCTGTTTTCATTTTTATTTGAGCTTACTGCATCCAATTTTCCCTTAATTGAATATTCTAAATCAACTGTTGTTGGCGGCAGGCAACGCGTATCGTCGCACACCATAAATTCCACAAATCCACTAATAGTGGTTACGCCCTTGTTTACTACTACTTTTTGTTTGAAGGTAGCCGTTTTTTCAAAAAACTTAATCTTCATTTCAAAAACAGGGTCGTTTACCGTATGGCCTTCTTCTTCTGTGGTGTTTCCTGAAATTTTAAAGCCTCCTTCACTGTCATCGTAGGTAAATGTTGTTGGTATAGGACCGTCTTCTGGAACATTCTGCGAATATAAATGCCACCCTTTTTCAATCGTGGCTTTTGATACTAAAACATACTCGGTGTCTGATATTTTTTCAACAGATGTTGTCCATTTTACCGGATCTAAAATTTGAGCGTTTACTAAAGTAAAGGACAATAAGGTTAATAAAAGAATTAGTTTTTTAATTTTCATGGCATTATTTTATGTCAAAAACCAAATCTATTTCGGTAGGCGGTAAACAGCTGCTGTCATCACATACCATAAACTCAACGGTTGCAGCCACTTTAAAGGGCGCTTTATTTTTTAGCAGAATGCGCTGCTTAAATGAAGCTTTCGTTTCAAAAAATTTAATTTTCATGTTAAAAACAGGGTCGTTAATCGTATGGCCTTCTTCTTCTTTTGTATTGCCTTTTTTTAAATAGTTTGAATTGCTTTTAAAAGAAAAAGTTGTTGGGATAGGCCCGTTTTCTGGTACATTCTGTGAATATAAATGCCATTTTGCATCAATGCTTGCAGTGGCTATTAATTCATATTCCTTGTCTGATATTTTTACAACTTTTGCAGACCATTTTACTGGCGCTAAAATTTGAGCGTTACCTGTTGCAAAAACAAATAACGAAAGCAATAATATAAGTTTTTTCATTTGTTATTTTTAATTAAATTACTTAAAGCGTTGGTTTAAATACAATTTCGTAGGATTTTGCTCCTTTTGTAATTTCCTTAGCAAATTTTTGGATGTCATTTACTGTGATGCTATTTATAATGTTCTCGTAGTTTTTCGGAAGATCACTATTATATCCATCCCTAAAAAAGGTTACCAACAAACTCATATCATAGGAGTTCAATTCCTTACTTTCTTTTCTGCTTTTTAGGTAATTGGCTATAGTTTTATTTAAATCTTCCTCTAAAATTTCACCATTTTTTATTTTATCCAACTCCCTATAAACTATTGGTATAAGATTTTCTACTTTTTCAGAATCACAATCAAAACTCACCCCTAAAACACCCTTTTCAGTCGGTTTATCACTAACAAACGACCAAACTCCAGCTCCATAAGTTCCTCCTTCTTCTTCCCTTAAACTAGCTGTATATCTTAATTTTAAGATGTCTGCCAATGTTTTAGCCAACAATTTATTTTTAAGCGTATAATCTATCTCATTTTCAAAATTTACTGTAACGGTGCTTTTTGGAATTTCCATTTTCAAAAAAATATCGCTATCTATTTTGTCTGACACCCAATTTACTGAATTATCTTTCCAAGATTCATTTCTATCAATATCTGGGATACTTGCAATGTATTTTTCAAGCAATGGTTTTAATGTTTCAACATTTATGTCTCCAACTACAAAAAATTCAAAATCTGAAATATCATTGAAACGATTCAAATAAATTTCTTTCATTTTTTCAAATGACAAATCATTTAAAAAAGAAGCATTCATTAAACGTTTTTTAGGATTTTCTGTTCCATAAAGGATTGTGGTATATTTATCTTGTTTTATGGCTTCTATGTCGTTATCCCTCTTCTTCAAATCATTTTGAAGATTTGTAACCATAATGTTATACATGTTTTCATCAAAACGCGGTTTTACAAATTTTAAATAAGTCATTTGAAGCATTGTTTCAACATCATTTGTAACGCTGCTTCCATAAATATTCTCCGACAATTCGCTTAAACTTAACGATACATTAGCTGTTTTACCAGTCAATATTTTTTTCAATTCTGTAGAAGTAAAATCTCCCAAACCAGACATATCGGCTAACCTTACAACATAATCAGCAGATGGCAAATCAGTGTCAGTTAATAGAGATTTCCCTCCATAACTTAATCCTTGCATATTAACCTTATTCTTATTTTTATCAGTAAATTTATAATGTACTTTTACGCCATTACTTAAAATAAAAGTGGTGCTGCCAATAGCTTCATTTTTATTTACGGAAGTAATCTTTCCATCCTTTATGTTTGTCCCAGACATTAAAGATTTTCCACTAAAATTATCTTCATATGCAGTTAAAGATTCATCGGTCTCAACAGATTTAATTATGGCAAGTGCCGACGCTTTGGTTAAGTTTACTTCATCTTCAGATCCTGTTACTAAAATTGTACGATTGTTATCTATATACATAGAACTAAGTACATTCTGAAGTGATTCTGAATCAATTTTTTCAAAAATTTGTTTCATCAATTCAAATCTTTGCACTGGATCTGTCATATGTTCATTTTCTAAATAATTTTTCTTAACTATATCAATAATTTCACCATGTTTAAGCTCATTCAACCTTTTCAGGTAATTATCATGATACGATGTATATTGAGCTATTACTCTTTCAATTTCTCCTTTTGAAAAACCAAACTTTTTAGCTCTAATTACTTCTTGCAAAACTGTCTTAAGCGCTTCAGCTTGTTTATTTGGTTTAGGGCTAATATAAACCCTAAAAACATTACTTAGCCTTGTGAAATTTGAATAGCTTAATCCGCCGTATTTAAATGGCGCGTCTTGGTTTTGTGCTAATTCACTAATTCTTGCGTTTATTATACTGGAAACCATTCCTTGTAAAAGAGAAGCTTTCAAATCTGCGACTGTCTCGTTTTTTAATGAATTTGGATGGCGCATTGAAAATTCAATTGAGGTATAAGGTACTTCCTTATCAATTGACAATTTAAACCCAGGCTCATTATTATCTTCAATTTGAACAACAACACGTTCTTTTTTCTCAGTAATTTCAGGAATCTTTGAAAATAACTCTTTTACTTTCTCTTCAATTTCTTCAACATTTACATCTCCTACAATTGCTATTGCTTGCAAATCTGTTCTATACCAATCATGATAAAAATCTTTTAATGATTGGTATTTAAAATTATCAACAATATCCATTAAACCAATTGGCATTCTATATGCATATTTGGCATTGTTATATCTTGCGGCAGCAGTAGCCATATAAATTCTCATACCTCCGTTTTGGCGTGTTCTCCACTCTTCTTTTATAACACCTCTTTCAGCATCGATTTCATCATTATTCAAAGATAAATTATTAGACCAGTCATGTAATACCAACAAACAAGTATCCACTAATCCATCAACATTTGTTGGTATATTGTCTAAATTATATACCGTTTCATCAAAAGACGTGTACGCATTAATATTTTTTCCAAATACCGCTCCATGCTCTTGTAATGTGTTAAGTATTCCTTTACCGGGAAAGTTTTTAGTTCCATTAAATGCCATATGCTCCAGAAAATGAGCTAAACCTTGTTGGCTGTCATCTTCTAAAGTAGAACCTACATTTTGTATGATGTAATAACTAGCGGCATTTTTAATGACATCGGTACTATAAATATAGTATGTCATTCCATTGCTTAAAACGCCCTTTTTTATACGCTTGTTAACTGGTAAATCATCATTTAAAGAAAATGACTGTGCGTTTAGTACATTTGAGACTAAAATTGCACCAATTAAAATCAAAAGTATTTTTTTCATATTAGATATTATTTTTTTATTAAGTGGATAATTGTTCCAATGTTGTTCAATTTTGTGCTACCCCCAATTTGTGATGTATTAAATAAATCTTAATCATTATTTAACTATATAGGTAACACACATTTATGGCGCTAAAAAAAATAAAAATGGGTGTCATAAATTTTCAACACTCTATATTTTTTTCCATTATTTTTAATAGTAGCTTTAATATTACAAAGATAAATGGTAGAATTTTAAATAAATGAGGTAATTTCCTCAAATACACTTA
The DNA here is from genome assembly GCA_036781305.1 of Lutibacter sp. Taxonomy (GTDB): domain Bacteria; phylum Bacteroidota; class Bacteroidia; order Flavobacteriales; family Flavobacteriaceae; genus Lutibacter. The sequence continues at coordinate 10,155 of DAIQBF010000024.1, read as the reverse complement.
ATAGATAGTGAATTTATTAAACCAAGAAATTGGGTTTATTAACTCATATACAAGTCTATTTTCGAAGAAAACATATTTAGGCGTCTTTTGGATATTAATTTCAGGATTGTTTTTTTGCGAAAGAACCAGGCGATTCCTTTTGTATATTAAAACATTTTACATTTGAACACTCGATACACTTTTATTGCTTAGACTTATCTCAATAAGAAACAAAATGCTTTTACAAAGAGTATCTCTTGTTTAAATTGATGTAAAAATGCAATACAAATTTAGCAACTAAAATATTTCGGAACTTTTTCTATGAAGAATTTAAGAACTTATTTCATTCAAAAAATTATTTTGCCCTCTTTTTAAATTTATTTAAAATGAATTTTGCAGAAATAAGGATAACAAGAACAACAACCCCTGTAAAAATATAACTCGTTAAAATTGAATCCGTTTCTTTCTTACTAGGAAACGATGGCTCTAACTCAGTCCATTCAAGTAATTGTTTTGGTATAATAGCGCCATCCTCACTCTTTATTTTAGTGCCGGGAACCAACTTCATCATTTTTATAACCTCAGTAGAATCTTTAATCGCTACAGAATCTTGTGCGATTGTTCTACTTTGATTATTTGCTAAAATCTCAATCATTATAATTTTTAGGAATGAACTATTTTGGACAAAAAAAAATTTATTTATTATAAAATAAACCAAAAAACATTATAAAGATACTCTTATTTAACTAGAATCACAAATTTGTGTTCTGTTGGTGGAATGCACTGATGATCGTCACAGCACATATAGTTTACACTGGCTTTGACTGTTGTAGATATTCCTTTAGCAATATTTATTTTTTGTTTAAAAACTGCTTTATCAGAAAAGTATTCTAAATCCATATCAAAATTATTGTCATGTGCCTTAATTGGAGTTGAAACTGGTGTTACATCTCCAACATATTTTATTGCTTTACTTTTTTCTATACTAAAAGTAGTTGGTAATGGCCCGCCTTCTGGAATTTGTAAATTGTATAAATGCCAATTTGGTTGTATTGTTGCGGTGAACACAAGGAACATCTCAGTATCACTAATCTTTTCCGTAGCACTGCTCCATTGTATTGGATTCATTTGTTGCCCAAAAGAAATAGTGCATAACAGCAACATTACACCCATAAAAAATATTTTTTTCATTTTTTCAAATTTTAATTTTCAAAATCATTTTTCAATTATCAAATAGCTAAAACACAGAATATTTTATAGTCCCCAATAAAGCTATTATTTAAATACTTTTTTAAAGCTGTTTTATACAATTGTAAATAAAAAAGGCCATCTGAAAATTATCTATGGATATGTAATTAACAGATAACCCCTTTTAATTATTTAATCATTTCTAATTATTTTCCTTTCTTTGGTGTCTGTCCCGTCATTTTCATCATTGGAACAGTGTAGATTTTAGTTCCTGCTTCCTCTGCCTGCTTATCTGCTTTTTTAGCAGCTAATTCAGCCAATTCAGCTTCTGTTTTATTTCCAAGTTTAGCTAAAACGTTACTTTTTGCCGTTAAAATATCAGCCATATGCTCTATTTTATTCTCTTTACCTTCGGCTATATTTAACCAAGTTAGTGCTTTTGCCCAAGCACTTTCACTAGTATAAGTCCCTATAACATTATTTGCATATCTAACAATAGTGCCTGAATCTCCTGCTAAATTGAATTTTACAATATAATCTAGTGTAGCCAGGTATTGCTCTTTATCCTCTAATCTTTTGTATTTATTCGCTAACAATTTTCCTAATAATTCTGGAGCTTTTTCATACGAAGACTCCTGCAGAAATTTAAGCAATGAGTTTTCTTTTTCAGTTTCAAAAGGTGTTTTTCCATACCAATAGGTCCAAGTTTCAATTTGCTTGCTAATGGTTTTATACAATTTGGCATTTACTTCATCAGCACCAACAACTTCAGCTAATTTATCTTTATTTGTTACCAAATATTGAAATTGTTGTAATGAAGGATCGCTCATGAAATCTCTTATAATATTCCAATTTTCCTTTTTTAACAATTCTTCGTTTGATAATGATTGCAAATAATCATTTGAGACTTGCACTTCTAATTCTTTAAGATACCCTAATCTAAGTGACACCAAGTAATCGTACATAAAAGCACCATCTCTTTCACCAGCATCAAATCTTTTTTGCAAATTTAAGGCCATTTTATTTTCATCCATAGCCATTTTTGAATAAACCAAAAATTCATCCGCTCCATAAGCGCCAACTACTCGGTGAACAACTTCACCAGCGCTATTAAAATACAATAATGTTGGATATGCTTTGATTTCCCAATCAGTTTTCAATTTTATGCCTTCTCCTTTTTCCATATCCATTTTCACATTGATAAAATTTTCATTGAAAAAATCCGCTACCTTCTTTTGTGTAAAAACATCCCTAGCTAATGTTTTACAGGGTCCACACCAAGTAGTATAAGCATCTACAAATATAGGTTTGTGTTGCTTTTTGGACATTTTCAACACTTTCTTCCACTTTGTTCCATGAAGAAATTCAATATTATACTCTTGTGCGTAAGTTGAAGCTCCCATTAAAAATATGAAGGCAACTACTGCTATTTTATTTATTATTTTCATTATATATCTATTATTTATTATTGAATACTTTTTAATTTATATAACCCGGATTTTGAATCAATTTTCCACCAGATATATCTATCTCTCTTTGTGGAATTGGAAATGTTTTTTGATCTTCGGTTAAATTTTCATTTCTTAAAGGTCTATTTGTTCTTATAAAATCAAAACGAGCACGTCCTTCGAAAACAGTTTCTAAATACCTTTCTCGGTATAATTCAGCTAAAAGTTCTTCTTTTGAACTAAAATCTGACATTACAACAGGTAATAAACCACTCCTCTCTTTAATTTCGTTTAAAATAGTTACACTTTCTAAATTAACACCATCTATCTGTGCTAAAGCTTCTGCCTTGTTTAATAATATTTCAGCCAACCTTATAACAGGGATATCATCTCTTTCATCTGGATTATTGAACTTAAATGTTGTTTTCCTTAATTTTATAGTTGGGTTGGTAATAAGAGGATTTCCTTCATATATTAATTCCGTTCTTCTTTTGTCATTTGGATCCATGGAATTTATAAAATCATTATCTGCCCAAATTGATTTATTTCTGTAACCAATGTTATGAATTCCAAATTGAAAATTTCCATTATTTGAACTGGCTGGAAAACCAAAAATAATTTCATTGCTAAACCTTGAAGAAACACCGGACAAGTTTAAAGGAAATAAATTTAGCAAGTCTGGATCTAATTGGTAATTACTGTAAGCCAACATACTATTTGAAGTCTCTAAACAAGCTTGATAATCTCTTTTATACAGATGAACTCTTGATAACATTGCATAAGCCGTTGCTTTTGTAGCTCTTGCCCTAGTTTTTATGTTATCTGAGTAAACTTCAGGTAGATCAATAATAGCTTCTGTTAAGTCCTTTATAATCTGAGTATATACCTCTTCATTTGTACTTCTTGCTATTAAATTTTCTTCAGTAAAGCCTTCATAAGGCAACAGCTGCAAAGGTAATCCCAGTCCTTGGCTATTGCCGGTAAGCGACCCATGTCCATAATAACATAACAATGCCCAATATGCATAGGCTCTGTTGAATTTTGCTTCAGCTATATGTTGATTTTTAATAACCTCATTGTAAATTCCAAATACAGGTACTTTATCTATAAACACATTGGCTATATTAATAACTTCGTAATACTTTTGCCAAATGGCTTCAACAGCCCCATCTGTAACAGAAATATTACCTCCTGTATAATTATATAAGGACGATCCATTATTGAGCCCAACATGATTTAACGAAGCATCCGCAATTACATGAGTTGCTCCTGTAGATGATTCATATAGTTTAAAATAAATATTTGATAATGCCGATTCGGCCGTTTGAATATCAGCAAAAACCGATTGCTCTACCAATACATCAGTTGGAACTAAATCTAATTGATTGTCACAAGAAATGAATCCAGTTAGAATAAAAAAACTTACGATTGTACTATTTAATTTTTTCATGATTTTTAAGAATTAAAATCCAATATTTACACCTACACTAAGCGATTTAGATTGAGGCATAGTCAATTCGTCATATCCACTAAAAAGTGCCGACGAACCAAACGCACTAACCTCTGGGTCTTGCCCTGAATACTTTGTAAATGTTAACAGATTATTTCCTTGTACATAAATGTTTAAATTTTCAATGAAATTATTTGCTAACCATTTTTTTGGCAAGTCGTAAGAAAGGTTAATACTTTTTAATCTAATATAAGATGCATCTTCTAAAAAACGATCGGAATCTCTACCTACAGTATAATCCGTTGCTCCAGAACCGCCATTATAAGATACAATGGAATTATTATTTATTTTAGGTATATCTGTTTGATGACCAATAATTTTCCAATAATCTAAAATATCTGTAGTTAAATTATTTGCGGCTGTTGTTGAATAGGTCATTAACAATGCTTTTGTTCCATTGTATAATTGACTTCCATAAGAAAACGTAAAAAAAGCATCTAATTTCCAATTCTTATAAGAAAATGTATTCGTTAATCCTCCATAAAAATCTGGTAACGCATCTCCCATTGGTTTTCTATATTGAACTGAATTGTTTAAACTAGCAGGTGGAGTTTCTGTCTGAGTTCCATCAGGAAGATTCCATAACGGATTTCCTGTTAACGGATTTATACCTGCCCAATCGTATAAAAAGAATTGTCCAGCAGGCTGGCCTTCGGCTAAATATTTATATCCAAACTGGGCTGCATTAACTGCACCACTCTCAAAATCTTCTTTATTACTACCCCCATAATTTAGTTTTAGTATTTTGTTAGAGTTTCTAGAGATATTAAAGTTTGTGGTCCATTTAAAACTATTAATGTTAATATTTTCTGAATACAATTCAACTTCAAATCCTGTATTTTGCATATCGCCAATATTTTGGTTTTGAGATCCATATCCCAAGTACCAAGGAACTGCTGAGGAGTATAACATATCTGTCACTTTTTTGTGGTAATAATCTACTTGAAGAGTTAATTTTCCTCTAAGCATACTAAAATCAACACCTAAATCTAACGTTCTGGTATTCTCCCATTTTAAATTAGGATTATTTGGTTGCACCACTTGAAGCAATGGTGAGCCGGCATACTGAAATTGCATTCCTGCAATTGATTGCAGTAAATATTGACCTTGATTGCCATAGTAGCCACTTGTTCCATCAATGCCCGTAAAACCAACACTTCCCCTAAATTTCAATTCGTCCACCCAAGAAATATTTTTCATAAAATCTTCTTCAGATGCTCTCCATCCAAAAGAAAATGAAGGAAATCCAATATACCTGTTATTCTTGTTAAATCTTGAAGATCCGTCAACTCTATAGGTAACACCAGCCAAATATTTATGATTGTACTGATAATTTAACCTTGCGAAAACAGAAAACAATGCCCATTCTTGTGTTGCAGTACTAGAAACGCCCCTTTCACCTGCATGTCCAATTGCCAATACCTCGTCACTATGAAATTTACGCCCCCATATTGAAATTCTCTGTTCTCTTGAAGTTTCAAAACTTTGGCCAATAACACTGTTAATTGAATGTACATTGTTAAAAACTTTAACTACAGAGGCTGTGTTATTTATTACAAATTTACGATTTTGATTAGTTGTTTGAGTTGCATTTCCACCTTCAATATCTGGTCTACTAATCAATCTGCTATAAGCTTCAGAATTAAAATTGTCAATACCCGCTTCAGATTTTAGAGTTAGCCATTTTAATGGCTTATATTCTAGAAATATTTTACCAATAGCTCTATTATCTTTAACATAATTTATATCTCTATTTGCCTGTGCCAAAGGGTTATCAATTAAACCAGAGACATTTGGCTCAAAACCGAAATAGTATGTCCCTAAATTGGTTTTTGATGGCACATTTGGAGCCTTTAAAACAGCATTTCTATAAATACTTTGAGAGTTTAAGGCATTATTATCTGCAAAATTTATAGTTACATTTGTTCCAAATTTTAATTTATCACTTAAATTATAATCTACATTAATTCTTGCATTTTGTTTTTCGTAATCTTGATTGTTAATATAACCTTCTTGTTTTAATGATGAAAAACTAAAAAAGTATTTCATCTTATCTGTTCCAGCAGCAATTGAAGCATTTGCATTAGTAGTTACTCCAGTTCTTATTATATCATTAAGCCAGTTAGTTTCTTCAGTTCCCACTGGATAATCTAAACTTGAACGATTGGAATATTGACTTTGAAAATCTGAATATTGTTGGGCATTTAATAATGATGGAAGTTTTATAGGATCACTTATGGTAGTTGAAAAATTCACATTAATTCGTGGTTTCCCAGTTGTTCCTTTTTTTGTAGTGACTAATATAACTCCTGCGGCTCCTCTAGAACCATAAATTGCAGTGGCATAAGCGTCTTTTAAAACCTCTATTGATTCAATATCATTAGGGTTTAACATTGATAAAGGGTTTCTTTCAAACTCAGATTTATTTGGTAAGGTACTTGTTACTTGTGTACCTCCAAATCCCATTGCAGGAATTGAAGTTCTTTCAAAACCTGTAGTGTTATTTCCCCTATCAGTTCCGTAAATTGGAACTCCATCAATTACAATTAATGGATTATTGCTGTTTGGGCTTAATGAACTTATACCGCGAATGGTAATTGAAGTAGCCCCACCTGGTGCTCCCGAACTAGAACTAATTTGCACCCCTGAAATTTTACCCGCCAAAGCATTGTCAAAACTCATAGAAGTTTTATCAATATCTGCTGCTTTAACTGATCCTATTGATCCAGTTAAATCCCTTCTTTCCTGAACTCCATAACCAATAACCATAATTTCAGTTAATGATTGTAAGTCAGATTTTAATAAAATTGAAATATTTTTTTCATCCTTTATTTTGAATTCTTGAGTAATAAATCCAATTGAAGAAATAATTAGGACATCACCAATATTTGCACGAATTTGAAAACTCCCATCAAAATCAGTAGCCACTCCGTTGTAAGTTCCTTTTACAAGAACTGTCGCCCCAAAAATAGGTTCTTTATCTTCCTCTCCAATTACTTTTCCTTTTACAATAATTGTTTTTAATGTTTGCGCTTTTATAATTTCTTGTCCATAGGATATTGAAATACTGCACAAAAATAAGCTTCCGAATAAAATTAAGTTTTTAATCATTTTGTTGGATATTGTTAATGATCATAGTTTTGTAATGAAGTTAAAACCATTTTTTAAAAGAAATGTAAAATATTTTAATCTATGTTATTGATTTTAATATTTTACATTTCTTTGTTTAAGCTAAACTATTTATAGTTTATTCAATTTTCCTGACCATACATCAGTTAATATGGTAGTTGTAATAACTGTTTCATCATTTTCATCTGTTGTAACAGCGGTAGATTCTCCACCAACAATCCAAATTACACCATCTTCGTTAACAGCAACATCAGCATTACATCTTGGTGTAAAATTAACCGGCAACATTTGATCGCTTTCTACAGCCGTCCAAGAAACTCCACCATTTTCAGATACCAATACTTCAGAGGAACAAGTTCCATCACCTAACTGTCCACCAAACATCCATACTTTATTATCATATACTACTGTACTTGCTTTAATTCTTGCAGAAAATCCACCATCAGAAACTTGCGTCCATGCAACACCATCAGATGAAGACCAAACATCACTCAATGGGAATCCAGAAGCATCTAAACCACCAGCAATGTACATTTTATCATTATACACATAAGAAGCGGCTAAAGTTCTCCTTGGCATTTCTGCTGTATATTCTGCACTTGCTGTAAATGTTGAACCATTAGAAGATACTAAAGTTGTGTTACTAATTGCACCTGCAGGATAAAACGGTGCATCAGTGGATTTAGAGCCTGTAAAAGAACCAAAACCACCTTGTAAATTACCGCCAAAAGCATAAATATTACCATTTACAACTTCTACAGGCGATAATATTCTACTTACATCCAAAGCACCTTCGCTTTTAGTCCAGTTTACTCCATCTTCAGAGGTGTAAAGATTAGACTCCAAACTTGGCTGATCTGCCCCCCAAGTATCTACACCACTAATATAACCTACTACATAAGCTGTATTATTTCTAACCACTATATTATGGCTGTACCCTACTGGAAAATCACCCGCAATTGTTTCTTCGCCCCAAGAAACACCATCTGTTGAACTATATAATTTTGACTCAGCTGTACTAACAAACCATTGGAATTTTTTTCCAACAATCACAAAATGTTTTCCATTTATACTAAAATATTCTTGAGTCTCAAAGGAATTATCGAATGCATTTGGATTCGTCTTTTTCCATTTAACACCTTCCGGATTTGTTTTGGCAATATTAACTTGCACCGTATAACTTCTTGTTGTAACGCCATCTTCTGCAGTAACATCAAAAACAACAATGTCAGAAAAATTATTTGCGGTTACCCCGCTTGTTTGAGGAGTTCCATTTACTTTTACAGTTGAGCCATCAATAAAATTAAATTTAGCAATTAAACTACTTGCATCAAATTGATAAGGTAAACTATCTGTGTTTTTAATCACAAATGTTGAATTATCAACTGTAAAAGGGTAATCTTTAATAATATCATTTGTAAATCCAAATGATGTTAATCCTGTTAAATCGCTTAACGGATCGTCTTTTTGACAACTTGTTGTTAAAAAGAAACTAGTAACTAAAACTAGACACGATACATACCTGAAAAAAATTTTTGCACTCATAAAATTTGAATTAAAATTTGTTAATTAATTATTTCATATGCCATAATCACTATATTTACTGATTATTAGCATGTCCCTGGTTATTCCAATAAAGCAAATCTAAAATATGTTAAACGTAATTTTATAGGGAACATTCCTCATTTTTAATATTTTCAACAAGAAAACAACCTCAGTTCCATTATATTTGTGCTGTTTATTTAAATAAATGAAAATTAGAAAGTCTATTATTATATTACTTATTGGTATCATTTATATACCTATAAATGCTTATGGCCAAAAAGATTCTATTATTAATAAAATAAACATTTTAAATTTTAATTATTATCAGAACATTAACAAAAGCCCACTAAACAGCCTAAATTATGCTAAAAAAGCATTTTCTTACTATAAGGAAGTACAATCACCCGATCTAAAATTTAAAATTGGGGCAAATTATGTTACAGCGCTTTTTGTAAATGAGTATTATACAGACGCCTTATCAATTCTCGATCGTATTGATTCTCTTGATGTACTTGAGAATAACAAGGCGCTATATTATACTTTACGAGGGTTAATAGAAAATGATTTAAACCACTATTCCCATGCTGAAGAAAATTATAAAAAGGCTTTACAATTATATATTAAACTTAAGGACAAAGACAATGAATTTACCATTCTTAACAATCTAGGATTGCTCTATAATAATATAGGGGACTACAAAAGATCTTTAGAATCCTATTTAAAGTGTTATGAAATTATAAAAAATCTTGACGTTAAAGTTGACTTGTATAAATATTATTCAAATATAGGTACAGTTAGCTATAATCTACACGATTATAATAATGCGCTTACCTCATTTACCTCAGCATTAGAAGAAGCTAAAATCAACTCCGATACTATTAGAATAATTCGCGCGTATGAAAAACTAGCCCAAACAAATGTTGCGTTAAATAATTTAACCGTTGCAATAACACATTATAATAAAACACTAGAAGTTTACAAACAATTGGGTTTGCAGAAAAAGGTTTGCAGTATATTGCTTCGACTGGGAGATCTTTATTATTCACAAGACAAAAAAGATATTGCTTTTAACTATTATTTTGATTGCCTTACCATTGCCAGCAAAAACTCATTTTTGAAAGAAAAGTATGAATCTTCTCTAGACCTTGGTATTTATTATGAAGAAAAATCCAATTTGAACGAGGCTAAATTATACTATAAAAAAATTGTAGAAAACAAGGCAAGCATTACAAATCTTGAAATTCTTAAAAGAGAATATTATGGAATATATTCTATTGAAAAGAAAAGAAATAATAAAAATATTTATTTATAATATTTATAGCAATATTTTAATTTAAATTAAAAGATTAAAGAAAA
>DAIQBF010000023.1:20883-22796 GCA_036781305.1 Lutibacter sp. | reverse complement strand
GCTGTGCCCTGTGGATAAATTTCGTTAACAGAAGGTAAAAAAAGAATGCCGGTTTTATTGGTTTCAAGTAAAAAAATATCCTGCTCAATTGTAACCGGGTATTTATCAAAATCATTTTGGAGAAATTTCCTAAAACAAAGGTTTTGGCCGGCTTACTTTCATAACCATACCCACATTTTTTATCAACGCTATTTCAGTAACTTAATGGGTATGGAGTTACAGCGTAACTTCGTGTCATATATGTTACATAACTCTGTAACATTCATTACTGTGTTACGCTGCAGCCCCAACTACTTTTGCATTGAACAAAAAAACAAAATTATGCAACTAAAAAAAAGTGTGTTCATAGTATTTTTTCTTTTTAACGTATTAATTATTAGCGCACAGCAAGAAATAATTTCTCTTGATGAGGTGTTTGAAAAAGTTGAAAAGAACAATTATTCAATTAAAATTTCAGATGAAGATTACAATGCCGCCAAGGCAGATTTCAATCAGACCAACTCCATATTTTTACCAAATATCTCCATTTCCCATACGGCCATGGCAACCACAAATCCGTTAATGGCATTTGGTTCAAAATTAAATCAGGAAATACTGACGCAAGCCGATTTTAATCCGGCCCTTTTAAATGATCCGGGCGAGGTGAAAAATTTCACCACTAAAATCGAAATTCAGCAACCAATTTTTAATGCGGACGGGTTGTTTATGCGCAAAGCCGCAAAAGCAAAAATGAACGCTGTGGAATTGCAGTCGGAACGCACAAAAGATTATATAAAATTGGAAGTCACAAAAGCCTATATGCAATTGCAAGTGGCTTATAAAGCGGTGGAAGTTTTGGAAAAAGCCAAAGAAGCCGCGCTTGAAAACAAAAAAATAGCGGACAATAGTTTTAAACAAGGCTATATGCAAAAAGCTGATATTTTATCGGTGGAAGTTCATTTGACAGAAGTTGAAAATCAACTGTTGAGTGCAAAAAGCAGTGTGCAAAATGCCTCAGATAACCTTAAATTTTTAATGGGAGAGCAAAATGAAACGGTTTTAAAACCTGCCTCAGAACTAAAAGCCGAATTGGATTTAACCGTTTATAATGAAACTATTTCCCAAAACAGGGCTGATATTGATGCGATGCAACAAAGTGCCGAGGCCTACAACAATATACATAAGGCTAACAAAATGAGCTATTTACCAAGCTTAAATGCTTTTGGAAGCTATGAAATATACGATGATCAAATTTTTGGTACCGATGCAAAAGGCTATTTGGTTGGCGCCCAATTGTCGTGGAATGTTTTCGACGGCTATAAACGTATCGGCAAAATTCAAAAAAGCAAGGCGGAACTAGACAAAGCTGAAATTGGTTTGGAACAATATAAAAATCAGAGCAATTTGGATTTTAATATGGCCAAACGTCAGCTAAAAGATGCTGAAAACAAATTGATCCTAACAAATTTGGCTTCGGAACAATCAAAAGAAGCTTTAAGAATTAGAACAAACAGGTTTGAACAAGGCTTGGAAAAAACTTCTGATTTACTCATTTCCGAAACACTATATATGCAAAAGCAACTGGAATACCTTCAAACTGTTTTTAACTATAATTACACAAAAGCTTATGTGGCTTTTTTAACAAAATAAGCCGAAAATGGCCTAAAAACAGCATATAAAACCATTCTTAAAAATTAAAATCAATGAAAAAATTCATATCAATATTCGCAATAGCAGCCTTAATTTTAGCGGCAAGTTGCGGCAAAGATAAAGCAGCTTCAAAAGATACCACACCAGCCATAGCCGTAAAAGTGAGCGAATCATCAGATGAAGGTGGTACATTTTTATCGGCAAGCGGTAAAATTGAAGCGGTACAAAACGCAAACCTAAGCACCCGAATGATGGGTTATGTAACGGATACCTATGTAAATGTT
>DAIQBF010000023.1:15335-20873 GCA_036781305.1 Lutibacter sp. | reverse complement strand
GGGGACAAAGTCTCTAAAGGACAATTATTATTGCGTATAAACAGCGCCGATATTTCAGCACAAAGCGCACAGGTAACCGCCTCAATTACGGAAGCCAAAGCCGCTTTTAAAAATGCCGAAAAAGATTACAATCGTTTTAAAGTGCTATACGAACAAAATAGTGCTTCCCAAAAAGAAATGGATGACATCACGGCCAATTATGAAATGGCAAAAGCACGGTTAGAAGGTGCCAACCAAATGAAAAACCAGGTAAATGCGCAGCTTTCCTATTCAAATATTTCAGCGTCGTTTAGTGGTGTTATCACCGGAAAATTTATCAACAAAGGCGATATGGCAAATCCGGGAATGCCTTTAATTGGATTGGAAACTCCAGGAAAATTTCAAGTAATTGCGATGGTACCAGAATCTGAAATTACAAAAATTAAGGATGGAGCAACCGTCGATGTTGTGGTAAAATCAACAAATGAACTTATAAAAGGCACCGTTACTGAAGTGAGTTCTTCGGCAAAAAATACAGGCGGCCAATATTTGGTGAAAGTGATTTTAGACAAAACCGATGCGAAATTATTATCGGGAATGTTTACTTCCGTGCAATTTCCTGTTGAAAGTTCAAAAGAAACAGATTTGATTTTAGTTCCGGAAAGCGCTTTGGTAAAACAGGGACAATTAACCGGTATTTATACCATTGGAAACGAAAATGTTGCCATTTTAAGATGGTTAAGAACCGGAAAAACTTTTGGCGATAAGGTAGAAATATTGTCGGGACTGGCTGCAAATGAGCAATTTATTGTCGCTGCAGAAGGGAAATTGTATAATGGCGTGAAAGTAATCCCATCCCCAGCCCTTCCCCAAGGGAAGGGAGTTAAATAAATGATAAATAGAAATGATAAATAGAATTGAATTAAAAATATGTGTTCTGTAGGCAGTATTCAGTCACAGTTTGCAGTCGCAGAAAAAAATAATTAATTCCCTTTTATTCTCCCTTCGGGGGTTAGGGGGCTAAACTTTAAAAAATGCAAGAAGGAATTTCAGGTAAAATAGCCAATATATTCATCAATTCTAAGTTGACCATTCTGTTGATGATTGCTTTGATGGCCATTGGCATCTATAGTTCATTTCTCATTCCAAGAGAAGAAGAACCGCAAATTATTGTTCCTATGGCCGACGTGTTGGTCGGTTATCCCGGAGCAAGTCCGACCGAGGTGGAAAGCCGAGTGGTGAAGCCTTTGGAGAAAATTATTTCCGACATTAAGGGCGTGCAACATGTGCACAGCATCGCCATGAACGGACAATCGATGATAATAGTGCAATTTTATGTGGGAGAAGATACAGAGCGCTCTTATGTAAAATTATACGATGAATTGATGCGCCATCAAGGGATGTTTCCTCCAGGCGTAACCCAGCCTTTGGTGAAAACTAGGTCTATTGATGATGTTCCAATGCTCGGACTCACATTTTGGAGTGAGAATTATAACGATTTTCAAATTCGCCAAATCGCGGAAGAAGTAACTTCTGAAATAGAAAAAGTAAAAGACGTTTCCATCACCAAAGTTATTGGGGGAAGAAATCGCCAGCTGAAAGTTATTTTGGACAAAGATAAAATGGCTGAAAACGGCATTGATGCGTTGGGAATTATGCAAATGATCCAAGCCAATAACAGCAGTTCGCAATCGGGCAGTTTTGTAAAAAATGATCGGGAATATTTGATTACCACAGGAAAGTTTTTAACCTCATCGGAAGATGTTGAAAATTTGGTGGTTGGCGTTTATAACAACTTGCCGGTTTATTTAAAACAGGTTGCCACCATACAAGACGGTCCAGAAACCCCAAATAGTTATGTTTCTTACGGTTATGGAAAAGCGAATGATAAATTTATCGCCAATCCCGGTGAATACAATGCGGTTACGCTTTCAATCGCAAAAGTAAAAGGAGCCGATGCCATGAAAATTTCGGAAAAGATTTTGAACAGGGTAGAAAACCTAAAACAAACTTTGATTCCAGCTGATGTTCATGTAGATGTTACCAGAAATTATGGAGAAACTGCTTCGCATAAAGTGGGCGAATTGTTGCTTCACTTAGGCGTAGCCATTTTAGCCGTTACCATTTTGGTGATGTTGGCAATGGGCTGGCGTGGTGGATTGGTGGTGTTTTTCTCGGTACCTTTAACGTTTGCCTTAACCCTTTTCAGTTATTATTTATTGGGTTATACCTTAAACAGAATTACCTTATTTGCCTTGGTTTTTGTGGTGGGAATTGTGGTGGACGACAGTATTATTATCGCCGAAAATATGCACAGGCATTTTAAAATGAAGCGGTTGCCTTTTAAACAGGCCGCTATTTACGCGATCAATGAAGTGGGGAATCCGACTATTTTGGCAACATTTACAGTGATAGCCGCTATTTTGCCAATGGCCTTTGTATCTGGAATGATGGGGCCTTATATGAGTCCGATGCCAATTGGCGCTTCTATCGCCATGATTTTATCGCTTTTTGTTGCCTTAACGGTAACACCTTATTTGGGCTATCACTTATTGCGTGAGAAAGACAGCCAAGAACAGAAGAAAGAAGAAGGTTTGGAAGCTGGAATGATTTATAAAATCTATAAAAAATTAGAACAGCCATTGTTGGACAGTCGGAAAAAACGATTGGTAACCATAGGAATTACCTTGGTTTTATTGGCAGGATCTGTATTGATGTTTTTCACAAAATCGGTAGCCGTAAAAATGTTGCCTTTTGACAACAAAAATGAGTTTCAGGTGGTGATTGACATGCCTGAAGGAACTACGCTGGAAAGAACAGCTGCAGTAACCAAAGAAATTGCACAATATATTGCAACCACACCGGAAGTAATCAATTACCAAAATTATATTGGCACCTCTGCCCCTATTACCTTTAACGGATTGGTGCGTCATTACGATATTCGTGGCGGCAGCAATATGGCGGACATTCAGGTAAATTTATTGCTGAAAAAAGACAGAAAATTACAAAGTCACGACATCGCAAAAAAAGTGCGTCCGGAAATTATAAAAATCGCCAAGAAATATGGCGCCAATGTTAAATTGGTGGAAGTTCCGCCAGGACCACCTGTATTATCAACGCTGGTTGCAGAAGTTTACGGTCCCGACTATGGTGAGCAAATTAAAGTCGCCAAACAAGTTAAGGAAATTTTGAAAAATACTGCCGATGTGGTAGATATTGACTGGATGGTTGAAGATCCCCAAACTGAATACCGGCTCGAAATTGACAGGGAAAAAGCCATGCTTAACGGCATTGCGCCGCAACAAATAGTAGGCAACCTGACCTATCTTTTAAAAGAATACCCGATTTCTTATTTATATGATGAAACATCTTTTGACCAAGTTGACATTGTTTTGGCATTAAGTGATGCCGATAAAACAAGTTTGGCCGATATTCAAAACATCAAAATAAAAGGAAGCCAAGGAAATGTTATTCCAATCAGTGATTTGGTGCACATAAAACAAGATACCTTACAAAAATCGATCTACAGAAAAGACCAAAAAAGAGTCGTTTATGTCACTGCTGACATGGCTGGCGCATTGGAAAGTCCGGTTTATGCCATTCTGGGAATGAAAGAAAAATTACAAAAAATTGAATTGCCAAAAGGCTATAAACTCAATGAACTTTACTTGGAACAGCCTTCAGACGAAAGTGATTTCGCAGTGAAATGGGATGGAGAATGGCAAATAACTTTGGAGGTTTTCCAAGATTTAGGAACGGCATTTCTGGTGGTAATTATCATCATTTATATGTTGATTGTCGGCTGGTTCCAAAACTTTAAAACACCATTGGTGATGATGATGGCTATACCGCTGTCATTGGTCGGTATTGTGTTGGGGCACTGGATATTGGGCGCTTTCTTTACCGCAACCTCGTTTATTGGTATGATAGCTTTGGCGGGTGTTATGGTGCGAAACTCGGTATTGTTGATCGACTTTATTGAAATTCGGTTAAATGACGGAGTTCCTTTAAAACAAGCGATTATTGATGCCGGTGCGGTACGAACCACCCCAATATTGCTAACAACAGGAGCCGTAGTAATTGGCGCTTCCATTATTTTATTTGACCCAATTTTTCAAGGATTGGCCATTTCATTGGTTGCCGGAGCCATAGTTTCAACCATGTTAACGCTAATAGTTGTTCCTATGATTTACTATATGACCGAAAAAAAGAAATGGGAAAAATAATAATTGTTTCATGTGTAACAAGAAACCTGAAACTTTAAACTTTTAAAAACATCAATTATGAAATTACTTGTCATAACCGCGATCCAGGAGTTTTCCAAAGACATAAAACTTATGCTGAAAAAATCAGATATTCACATTTATTCTTATAAAGAAGTAAACGGTTTTAGGGATTTGTCTGAAGAATCCGTTGAAAGCAACTGGTTTGCCGGGGAAATGGACGAAAGCCAGTCCATTATTTTCTTTGCTTTTGTAAAAAAGGAAAATATAGATCCATTTTTTAGTAAGGCAGATGAATTTAACGCAAAACAAAAAACATTGTCAAAAATACATGTAGCTGTCTTAAATATTGAAAAATCAATTTGAGATATCGATGTGGGTATTGAGAAGTGAGAAAAAAAATTGAAAGCTTGCCTGCCAGAGGTAGGTTGAAAGTTTAAGGGAATAAGAAATAGGGAAAAGGGAAAAGGGAAGTAAAAAATGGGCTTTCCACAACAGGATGAACTTACCTGATTGGTGTTGACCGGTTTTTATTCCTTTCCATGTTTTTTACTCACCCCCCTAATCTCGAGAGGGGAATTTGATTTCGGAAATAGGGAATAGGGAAAAAGCAGGTTGTTTAAATTCTATTCTAATTTCATTAAAAAAATCGTAATTCAAAAATCGTAATTCGTAAATTAAAAATTAACCATAAAAATCAAGAAAATGAAAAACAGAATTGTAAGAGCCTTTGCTGGCACATTTATATTAATCAGCTTGTTGCTCGCCATAAAATTAAACGTAAACTGGTTGTGGGTTACCGCATTTGTAGGTGCTAATTTGCTGCAATCATCCATCACAAAATGGTGTTTGTTGGAAGTGATTCTAGGGAAATTGGGTGTAAAAGATTAAACAATTGGTTTGGTAAAACAAGTTTTTTAGAATTCTAAGGACCAATCAGACAAAGTTAGCGAGAACATTTCTGTATTATTATCCTCGGCTTTTACCCATTAAAACCATCCATTTAAATTAGGATGCATAAATCATGCATCCTAATTTAAAAATCACCCTTTAAAAATTGCACTGCCATTGCATAAATTTATTTGTATATTTGAGCCGTGAAATTTTTAACAGTTATTATAGCATTTTACATTTTATCCCTCAATTTTGTTCCTTGTGAAGATGGTTTTGAAGGATCTGAAAATGCACAGATTGAAATTTCCCAAAATAGCGAAAATCACAGTCATAATGATATTGATTTTTGTTCGCCGTTTTGTCAATGCCAATGTTGTCAAATAAATATAACTTTCAACAGTGTCTCAACCCCACAAATAATTGCAAATCCTATTTCTACTGA
>DAIQBF010000023.1:0-15325 GCA_036781305.1 Lutibacter sp. | reverse complement strand
TTTTTGTATATCAACCGACTTGAGAGCAATATTTCCTATTCTATCTTAAGACCTCCTCGGCTAGTATTTTGTTAGTTTCTTAACAAGAAACTGTTTCAAACCTATTTTATAATAGCAAATCAGAAACAAATTTACTCGAGCAATTTTATCCTATAAAATTGTGTCGAGAAGTTCAACAAAATTAAAATATCACTTATGCTTAATAAAATTATTAAGTATTCTATCAGCCACAAATTGGTTATAGGATTACTGACACTTGTCTTAATTATTGCAGGAATCTACTCTTTAAAACAGCTACCTGTTGATGCCGTTCCCGACATTACGAATAATCAAGTACAAGTAATTACATCATCTCCTACCCTTGCGGCGCAAGAAGTAGAACGTTTAATAACATTTCCCATTGAAATCACAATGGCGACCATTCCACAAATTGAAGAGATTCGTTCCTTTTCTCGTTTTGGTCTATCGGTAGTCACCATAGTATTTGAAGAAGATGTAGATGTATATTGGGCACGTGCACAAGTTAACGAACGTTTGGCAGATGCACAAGCTCAAATCCCTGAAGGTATTGGCAAACCAGGCATTGCCCCATTAAGCACAGGGCTTGGTGAAATTTACCAATACGTTATTGGCACAAAACCCGGCTATGAGGATAAATACGACGCTGTTCAATTGCGTACCATCCAAGATTGGGTTATTAGACGTCAACTTTTAGGAACTCCCGGAGTTGCAGACGTAAGCAGTTTTGGAGGCTATCTAAAACAATATGAAATAGCAGTTCGCCCTGAACGCTTAAATGCGATGCAAATTTCAATTTCTGAAATTTTTGATGCGTTGGAATCCAACAACCAAAATACAGGAGGTGCCTACATCGAAAAAAATGATAAAGCACTATTTATACGAAGCGAGGGGCTGGTTGGTTCTATTGCTGACATTGAAAACATTCTTGTAAAACAAACCGCTGATGGCATTCCCATTTTAATTAGTGATGTTGCCAAAGTGCAAATAGGTACGGCAATTCGTTATGGCGCAACCACACGTAATGGTGAGGGCGAAGTGGTTAGTGCCATTGTAATGATGCTAAAAGGGGCAAATTCGGCAGAAGTGATTGCAGATGTAAAAGACAAAATTGAAATCATCAGTAAATCATTGCCTGAAGGAGTGGTTATTGAACCGTTTTTAGACAGAACCAAATTGGTTGATAATGCCATTGGGACAGTTACAACAAACCTTGTTGAAGGTGCGCTTATTGTTATTTTTATTTTGCTGTTACTATTGGGTAATTGGCGAGCAGGATTAATCACGGCATCAGTAATTCCATTAGCCTTATTATTTGCTTTTAGTATGATGCATTTTTTTGGCGTTTCAGCAAATTTAATGAGCCTTGGCGCCATCGATTTTGGGTTGATTGTAGATGGCGCAGTTATTATTGTGGAAGCTACTTTGTTTCACATTGGACATTTAAAACTGAATAGGAAATTGAATCAGGAGGAAATGGATACTGAAGTAATGAAATCTGCCAGTAAAATGATGAACTCTGCTGCCTTTGGTCAAATTATCATTCTAATAGTGTATTTGCCAATTTTAACATTGGTAGGCACAGAAGGAAAAATGTTCGGCCCTATGGCACAAACGGTGAGTTTCGCCATTCTTGGAGCATTTATACTTTCACTAACCTATATCCCAATGGTGTCTGCATTGGCCTTGAGCAAAAATACCATTCGCAAACGGAATATTTCTGATAGAATAATGAACGTACTTTACAAAGTATATAAACCAATAATTAGATGGTCTATGCACAAGAGAGCACTAATTTTAGCGGGAACTTTAGGGCTTTTTGTGCTTGCTTTCTTGATTTTTAAAAGCCTTGGCGGCGAGTTTATTCCAACACTTGAAGAAGGGGATTTTGCCCTTGAAACAAGAGTCATTACAGGGAGCTCACTAACAAATACCATAAAAGCAACAACAAAGGCTGAAAAAATATTGCTGGATAATTTTCCGGAAGTTTTACAAGTGGTGTCCAAAATAGGTTCAGGTGAAATTCCCACAGACCCAATGCCTATAGAAGCAGCCGATGTAATAGTTGTCCTAAAGGATAAAAAAGAATGGGTTTCAGCATCAAATCGAGAAGAATTGGCTGATAAAATGGCAGAAGCCTTGGAAGTAATTCCCGGGGTAACTTTTGGTTTCCAACAACCTATTCAAATGCGTTTTAATGAGCTAATGACAGGTGTTCGTCAAGATGTAGCCGTAAAAATTTATGGGGAAGATTTAGAACAGTTATCAACCTATGCAAATCAAATCGGTAAAATAGCAGGAACGGTAGAAGGCGCAGTAGATGTGTATGTTGAAGAAGTTACAGGGGTTCCTCAAATAGTGGTGAATTATAATCGCGGCCAATTAGCAAAATATGGATTAGCTATAAAATCTGTGAATAAAACGATTCAAGCAGCTTTTGCAGGTGCATCTGCGGGATTGGTTTATGAAGGTGAAAAGCAATTTGATTTAGTGGTGCGTTTAGAAGGAAACAATAGAAAAAATCTTACCGATGTTCAAAATTTATATATCATTGGGAGCAATGGTCAACAAATACCATTGCAGCAAGTAGCAACTGTTTCTATAGTAGATGGTCCTTATCAAATTCAAAGAGACAATACCCAAAGACGAATTATCACAGCTTTTAATGTACGCAATCGCGATGTGGAAAGTGTCGTTGAAGAGATAAGCAATAAAATAGACAATCAAGTTAATTTAGCACCAGGTTACAGGATTACTTACGGAGGCCAATTTGAAAATTTGGTAGATGCAAGACAGCGTTTAGGAATTGCAGTACCAATGGCTTTGTTGCTTATATTTATCTTACTGTATTTTACTTTTGGCTCCATTAAGCAAGGTGTTTTAATTTTTACAGCCATTCCACTATCTGCAATTGGCGGTATTTTTGCG
Source organism: Lutibacter sp. (assembly GCA_036781305.1). Taxonomy (GTDB): domain Bacteria; phylum Bacteroidota; class Bacteroidia; order Flavobacteriales; family Flavobacteriaceae; genus Lutibacter. The sequence goes on along the minus strand of DAIQBF010000023.1, from coordinate 12,379 downwards.
CTTTGGATTCGTGATTTGCCATTTAGCATTTCGGCAGGGGTTGGTTTTATAGCCCTTTTTGGAGTTGCGGTTTTAAATGGCATTGTATTGATTGCCGAATTTAACCGTCTGAAAAAAGAGGGTGTTTCAGATGTTTTTGAACGTATTTATAAAGGAACACATTCCCGATTGCGTCCGGTAATTATGACAGCTGCCGTGGCCTCTTTAGGCTTTTTACCTATGGCACTTTCCCAAACTTCAGGAGCGGAAGTACAACGACCTTTAGCAACTGTAGTGATCGGAGGTTTGATTACCGCAACATTTTTAACCTTGGTGGTTTTACCAATTCTATATTATTATTCAGAAAAGAAAATGAAAATAAAACCGAATAAAATGGCAGTATTAGTATGTATTGGTCTTTTGGGAAGTATGTATTCCATAAATGCACAAACAAATACAGAAGTAAAAGTCTATCAAAATCTTGATGCTGTTATTGAAATGGCCCTAAAAAACAATCCGAACATTAAAGTATCAAAATTACAAACGGCACAAGAACGTGCTTTAAAAGGAGTGAGTTGGGATATGCCAAAAACTGAGTTTGGTTTAGAATATGGGCAAACTAATAGTGCCGTTGATAACGACACTCATTTTAGCGTGAGTCAAACTTTTGCTTTTCCAACGCGTTATGGCAATCAAAATAAGCTCTCAAAAGCGAAGATAGAAGCTAGTGCATTAAATGAAGAAGTCGTAAAAAACGAATTGATTGCCCAAGTAAAATCAACTTATTATGAGTTATGGCACCTAAAGAGCAAGCAAAAAGTACTGCAACAACAAGATAGTATTTACGAACGGTTTCAGTATGCGGCAAACTTGCGTTTCAAAACAGGTGAAAGTAACGCATTGGAGCAAGCAACCGCAAATGCTGAATTGGCTGATATACAAATTGATTTGAAAAATAATGAGTCGGTTATTAAAGCCTATCAATTACAATTGCAAAACTTAATAAATTCAGAGAGCCTTGTCGATATTAATGTTGGGAGTTTAGAAATTAAGACTTCGATGATTTCAGAAATAGCTTTTGACACTTCAACAGTTTCTAAAAACCCATTGGTATCATTTTACAAGGCAAAAGTAAATGTTGCCGAAAAAGAACGTTCGGTCGAATCGGCAAAAATGCTTCCTGATATAACGTTAGGATATTTCAATCAATCATTTATGGGTACTGGCGAAACTGCCGACGGAACACCAACAGTATATGATTCGGGCGACCGTTTTACGGGTGTACAGTTGGGTTTGAGTATTCCAATCTTTTTCAAATCGCATGCCGCAAAGATTAAAGCGGCAAAAATTCATAAAATGGAAAACGAAACACAGTTGGAAGCGGTTGCGAATTATACGCAAACACAGTTACAAACGATGCTGGAAACACTAAAAAAAGACCAGCAAAATTTGGAGTTTTATCGTCTCAATGCCTTGCCACAGGCCGAATTGCTACTAAAAAATTCACAAAGAGGCTTTCAAGAAGGAGAAATTGAGTATATTGAATACGTACAAGGACTTAATAGAGCGTTGACCATACAAACCAAATACCTGGCTTTTGTAAACCAATACAATCAAACACTTATTAAAATAGAACAACTCACCACAAATAACTAAAGAAATGAAGAATACCATATATAAAACAATCTTATTTACTGCGATACTTGCAGTAACGGGATGTAAGGATAAAACAGCCGCAGTGATTGAAGATGCTCATAACGAAGCAAATGAAAACCTAATTGAGTTAACAAATGCACAGTTAGCGCAAACTGAAATTAGTATAGGCAAAATTGAAAAGCGAAAAATTGGTCACGAAATTACCGTAAACGGAATGATAGATGTGCCACCACAGGGCAATATCTCTGTGACAGTACCTTATGGAGGATTTTTAAAATATACAACAATGCTACCTGGCAGCAGATTAAAAAAAGGTCAGATTGTTGCAATTGTTGAAAATCCTGAATTTATAGATTTTCAAAGAGAATATTTAGAAGCATTGGCAAATAATGATTATTTAAAGGCCGATTTTGAACGTCAGCAAACCTTGAATAATGAGCAGGTTACCTCTACAAAAGTGTTTCAAAAAGCCAAGAGTGGTTATTTGACAAATAAAGCGAATATTCAAGCATTGGAAAGCAAGTTGCGCTTGATTGGAATCAATCCAGAAACCGTAAAAAACGGCACTATTTCTTCGGTTGTAAATGTATATTCACCCATTAATGGTGTAGTTAGGGAAGTTTATATCAATACAGGCAAATATTTTAATCCACAAGATGTGTTAATGGATATAACAGACGCATCCGATTTGCACGTGGAACTCAAAGTGTATGAAGACGACATTCCTTTAATTAGAAATGGGCAACGCATTCGTTTTAGATTGGCTAATGCACCAGAAAAATGGATGGAAGCAGAAGTGTTTCTTATAGGAAATAATGTTCGTAAGGACAGGTCAATTACCATTCACGGCCATCTTAAAGAACCTATTGAGGATTTATTGCCTGGAATGTTTATCAATGCCAAAATTGAAGTTGATACGCACCAGCTATATGCCATACCAGAAGATGCAATTGTACGTTTTGAAGGTAATGATTATGTTTTTAAATTTAACGGGACAAGAAAAGAAGGTGAAAATACGATGAATGATTTTGAAATGATCAAAATTGAACAAGGGAATGAGGAAGATGGTTTTGTTGCGATTACGCTAAAAGACGCTTCACAAGATATCAGTCAAATATCGTTTGTTTTGGGTGATGCATTTACGTTATTGGCAAAAGCCAAAAACAGTGAGGAAGAAGGTGGTGGACACGGCCATTAAAATCAAATAAATGATGAAGATTGTTGAACAAATATTAGAGAATAATAACGTAAAACCAACGGCAATGCGCTTGTTGGTTTTACAATTTCTTTTGACTAAAAAAGTGGCAATCAGTTTAACTGATGTCGAAAATTATTTCGACAAATCCGATAGAACTACCTTGTACCGAACCTTAAAAACTTTTGTTGAAAAAGGGATTTCCCATAAAATTGATGATGGTACCGGAATTACCAAATACGCTTTGTGTGAAGAAAATTGCCATTGTGAAATTAACAACGATTTACACCTGCATTTTCATTGCAACAATTGTAATGAAACAATATGTATTACCGATTATAAAATTCCAAAAATAACCTTGCCTAACGGCTATATTGCTGAGAATATTAACTTGGTGGTTAAAGGCATTTGTGATAAGTGCACCAACAAATAATGCACTTCCGTTGCATACTTCATTAGCGTACTTTTGAAACAAATGTAAATAACCATGAATGAAGAATATGAATGCAAAGACGGTGCTTGTGCAATAGATTATACAAAAGATAATCCGACATCAAAAAAAACCCATTCTATAAATAAAGCCTACATAATTCCAATAATTTCTTCATTTTTTTTGTTGTTGGGGATTGCTTTTGATTTTTATGATCCGTCTTTTTTTAAAGCACCCATTCCTTTAATTTGGTTTGGCATTCTTTATTTCCTTGTTGGTGGTTCCGTACTCTTGAAAGCTACAAAATTAATTGTCAAAGGCAATATTTATAACGATTTTGTCTTAATGTCCGTTGCAACGTTTGGCGCATTTTTAATAGGTTCTTATGAAGAAGGTGTAGCCGTGATGCTATTTTATGTGGTTGGGGAATTGTTTCAGCAAGCCGCAGTCAACAAGGCCAAACATTCTATTGAAGCCTTGTTAAAGGTACAGGTGGAAGAAGTTACCGTGCTGGAGAATGGCAATGCTATAATTAAACATCCAAGGGAAGTTGCGGTCGGACAAATAATTCAAACCAAACCGGGTGAAAAAATCGCCTTGGATGGGGTGTTAATTTCAAACGATGCCGTTTTAAACACCGCCGCTTTAACGGGTGAATCCACGCCTGACACAAAAATTAAAGGGGAAAAAGTATTGGCAGGAATGGTAAATCTCACTAAAGTTATTGAGATTGAAGTAACCAGCAAATATGAAGATACAAAACTCTCAAAAATATTAAAATTAGTGCAGGAAGCGGTTGGCAGAAAAGCAAAAACGCAATTATTGGTTAGCCGTTTGGCAAAAATATACACGCCAATAGTGTTTTGGCTGGCGATTGGATTGGTTGTAATTCCTTATTTTTTTCTTGGTGATGCTTATATATTTCAAATGTGGTTTCAACGTGCCTTAATCTTTTTGGTAATCTCTTGTCCGTGTGCGTTGGTAATCTCCATTCCATTGGGTTATTTTGGAGGTATTGGCGCAGCTTCGCACCATGGCATCTTATTTAAAGGCGCTAATTTTATCGATTTGATGACCAAGGTTGATACGGTTGTCATGGACAAAACAGGAACATTAACCAAAGGTGTTTTTGAAGTGCAAGAAGTAGTCGCCCTAAATTCTGACAAAGAATTATTGCTTGAATTAACAGCCGTTTTGGAAGCCAATTCTACCCACCCAATTGCAGAAGCCATTGTAAAATATGCAAAAATTGATAAAACAGCCTTCAAAGCAACCAATGTTGAAGAGATCTCGGGTTATGGAATGAAAGGAGAAATTGGGGAGTTTGAAGTTTTGGCCGGAAACACAAAACTGTTGAAAAAATTTAATATTTCTTATGATGAAAAACTAGATTTAAATACTGAAACCATTGTTGTTATTGCCATAAATAAAAAATATACGGGATGTATTATTATTGCAGATACCCTTAAAGAAGATGCAAAAATGGCAATATCCGCTTTGCATACCCTAAAAAATATAACCGAAGTCGTAATGCTTTCGGGTGATAAACAAGCAGTAGTGGATAAAATTGCGAAACAACTGGGAATCGATAAAGCAATCGGAGAACTGTTGCCGGAAGATAAAATAAAAGAAGTCGAAAAATTAAAAGCGACAGGAAGAACCGTTGCTTTTGTAGGTGATGGAATAAATGACGCCCCTGTTATCACAATTGCCGATGTAGGGATGGCAATGGGCGGTTTGGGCAGTGATGCAGCCATTGAAACTGCCGATGTTGTGATACAAACAGACCAGCCTTCAAAAATTGCGACAGCCATTAAAATAAGCCATGCAACCACTAAAATTATACGGCAGAACATTGGTTTTGCATTGGGCGTAAAAATATTGGTGTTAATTTTAGGGGCTTTTGGAATGGCAACTTTATGGGAAGCCGTAATTGCAGATGTTGGGGTAGCACTACTGGCCATTTTAAACGCGGTAAGAATTCAAAGAATGCATTGGGGTTGATAAAATTATCTAAGAATTTCCATGTTTCTTTGTTGCCAATTTATTGCAATCTTCCATCACAAAACGGTGTGTTGGAAGTGATTTCAGGGAAATTGGGGGCAAAAGATTAATTTCGTACTTTAGCCAACAAAATTTAGAGCAAAATTAAGACCATTTTTAAAAATATAATTTCCTTTGCATTGATTACAACAGTGCTGCTTCCCCTTGCTGTGCAGTTTAATCATTCATTTCAAAAACATGAAAATTCTTATTGTAAGGCTCAAAATATCATCCATTTTGATACCCATGAAATTGACTGTTCTGTCTTTCATTTTAAGATAAACAACAATAAAATTGATTTTTCCTCAGAAATTCACTTAGCTGAAAAACTTGGCCTTGAAGAAAAAATACTTTCTGTTGAAACACGAATTTCTTCAGTAAAATTTCAACACAAATCCTCCAGAGCTCCTCCTTTTTTATTGACATAATATAGAATTATCATTATTTATCAATAAAAAAAACTTTTATGAAATTATACATAACTTTCCTGTTTTCAATAGGATTATCATTAATTGCGCATTCTCAAAACAACATATCCGGCAAAATCACCAACCACCAAAACGAACCATTATTTGGAGTTACCGTTTATATTGAAGAACTTCAAAAAGGCACTTCAACAAATGAAAATGGGGAATACGAATTGATTAATTTACCTAATAGCACCATTAAAATAACAGTTGCTTACATCGGCTACAAAACCCAAATAAAAACTATTAACTTACCCACAAAAGAAACCATTCTAAATTTTACATTAGAAGAAGCTGTTTTTAATATGGATGAAGTCATAGTTTCTACAGTTTTCAACAAATTGCAATCGCAAAACGTGATGAAAGTGGCGCATGAAAGCATTAAAACCTTACAGCGAAAAGGAACCTCAACGCTCATTGAAGGACTTGCAACCATTCCGGGAGTTTCACAAGTTTCTACCGGAACTTCTATAGGAAAACCCGTGATTCGCGGGCTAAGCGGCAATCGTGTTTTGGTGTATTCGCAAGGCGTTAGAATTGAAAATCAACAGTTTGGAGACGAACATGGTTTGGGTTTGAACGATTCAGGAATAGCAAGCGTTGAAGTGATAAAAGGCCCGGCATCTTTGCTTTATGGATCGGATGCCTTGGGCGGTGTCTTGTATTTTATTCCAGAAAAATTTGCGGAAGCAAACAATTTTTCAGCCAATTTTGATCAGAAATTATTTTCTAATACTTTAGGCAGCAATTCATCAATAGGTTTAAAAACCTCTTCAGAAAATTGGAAATTCTTGGCCAGAGGAAGTTACAATACGCATTCCGATTATAAAATTGCAAATGGAGATCGCGTAACAAACACGCGTTACAATGAAACTGATTTTAAAACGGGGATTGGTTATAGCAATTCAAATATTTCAAGCGTTTTTAGGTATAATTATAACAAACTGGATTTAGGAATGACGGAGGATGGTGTTGCCGAACAAACTACCAGCAAAAAAACTACCTATCCAAAACAAAATGTTTTTAATCATTTGTTGAGTTTTAACAATATTTTATTTTTTGAAAATTCAAAATTGGAGGTGGATTTTGGCTATATCGCTAATGACAGAAGTGAATTTGAAGACAGCAATATTGCAGCTTTACAAATGAAACTGAATACGTTTAATTACGATGCAAAATACCATTTGCCAAAAATTGGAAATTTGGAAGCCATCTTAGGTATTCAGGGAATGCACCAAAACAACAAAAATTTTGCGGAAGAATATTTAATTCCCGATGCCATTACCAACGATTTTGGTTTTTTTGGAACCACCAATTATGAATGGAAAAATAATGTAATTCAGGCCGGATTGCGTTTTGACAATAGAGCCATTTCTACCGAATCTCATGGAGCTGAAGGAGAAGAAGGTTCATTTGAAGCCATCGATAAATCGTATCAAAGTTTTAATGCTTCTCTAGGATATAAAACCAATTTAAACGATAATTTAATTGTTCGATTAAATGTCGCTACAGGGTTTAGGGCGCCAAATTTGGCCGAATTAACGTCTAATGGTGTTCACGAAGGAACCAACAGGTACGAAATTGGGAACAGCAATTTAAAGACAGAACAAAACATACAAACCGATTTAAATGTTGAATACAACACAAATCATTTTGAATTTTTTGTGAATGGTTTCTACAACCATGTGAACAATTATATTTATACTTCGCCAACTGGTGAAACGCTCGAAGATAATGACGTTTTTAGATATATTCAGAATGATGCAAAATTATATGGTGGAGAAATTGGGATACATTTTCATCCGCATCCTTTAGATTGGCTTCATTTTGAAAGCAGTTTTGAAACGGTTACGGGAGAAAAACAAAATGGGGATTATTTGCCTTTAATTCCCGCAAATAATTGGAACAATACCATTAGAACAGAATTTAAAATCAAAGATTGGCTCTCTCATGGTTTCACCTCCTTAAATGTTTCCCGCACCTTCAATCAAAATAAAGTTAGCGGATTTGAAACTGCATCCAAAGGATATTCCTTGGTAAATATTGGTTTTGGAGGCACTGTTAAATTTGGTAAAACAAATTTTAACATCAACATAAACGCCAATAATTTATTTGATGAAAGTTATATCGCGCACTTGTCGCGTTTAAAAACAGATGGGATTCAAAATATTGGAAGAAATTTTATTGTAGGGGTGAAATTCAATTTGTAATACGCTCAAACAACTCCTAAAATAGCTTCTTTTATTATATGATAAGTTCTATTTAAAAAGGATAAAATATTTGGCCCTTAAATCGAATTCACTTTAATTTAAAATCATTCTAAAGTTTTGATTTCAGATTGTTTTGTTTTTATACTTAAATTAGCGCGATTATAATTTAAAAGCATGTTTAAAAAATCTTCCCAAACTCCAAATCCATCCCATATCGCAAACCCAATGAAGCGAATTATTGTTGGCGTTCAATTTTTATTTGTTGCCTTTGGAGCAACGGTGCTGGTTCCCCTATTAATAGATATTGATCCTTCCGTTGCTTTATTTACTGCAGGAGTTGGAACACTTATTTTTCATTTAATTACCAAAGGAAAAGTACCCGTTTTTTTAGGAAGCAGTTTTGCTTTTATTGCGCCTATTATAGCAGCAACCAAATTATATGGATATCCAGGAACATTGGGGGGATTAATTGCCGTTGGTTTGGTTTATGGTGTAGTGTCATTTATTGTTAAATTATGGGGATTGAAAGTCATTGAAAAAATATTCCCTGCAGTTGTGATAGGTCCCGTTATTATGATCATCGGTTTGTCATTGGCCTCTGTTGGCGTAGATATGGCAAAATCAAACTGGCCAATTGCGATTTCGGTTTTAATTACCGCCATTATCATTGTCATTTACACTAAAGGTTTGATTAAATTGATTCCGATTTTTATTGGAATCATTGTGGGTTACTTGATTTCAATTATTGCCGGATTGGTCGATTTTTCTTCGGTAAATGATGCCGCTTGGTTTGCGCTTCCTAAATTTACAGCTCCAGAATTCAATTGGGCTGCCATTTTATATATGCTTCCTGTTGCCATTGCGCCAATTATTGAGCATGTGGGTGACATTTATGCAATTGGAGGTGTTGCTGAAAAAAAATTTGTGAAAGATCCCGGATTGCATCGAACATTGTTGGGAGATGGTCTTGCCACCGCCTTTGCGGGATTTATGGGAGGTCCGCCAAACACCACCTATTCTGAAGTTACCGGAGCTGTGGCATTAACAAAAATTACCGATCCCAGAGTGTTGCGGGTTGCCGCAGTTACCGCAATTGTATTTTCATTGATAGGTAAAATAAGTGCCGTTTTAAAAACTATTCCGCCAGCAGTATTGGGAGGAATTATGTTGTTGCTCTTCGGAATGATTGCCAGTATTGGGATTAAAACCTTAATCGATGCAAAAACCGATTTCTCCATCACACGAAATCAGGTCATTGTTTCCGTTATTTTAACCATTGGCATTGGTGGCGCCCAAATGAGTTATGGGAATTTTTCTTTGGCAGGAATTGGATTGGCTTCAGTAATTGGGGTTTTGCTAAACTTGATTTTACCAAAAACTTCAGCTGTTGTTAAAAAAAGCATTACATAAACAAACCAACTTTTTATCAATAAAAAAGCCTTTCCGAAAATTCAGAAAGGCTTTTTTTAAGCATTTCAAATTTTATCCAACATAAAATTTAATCAAGAACAAAATTGCGATGATGTACATGATTGGTTTTATTTCTTTATATCTGCCGGCAAGCAGTTTTAAAATCACGAAAGAAAGCATTCCAAAAACAATACCTTCTGCAATGCTGTAAGTTAAGGGCATCATAATAATGGTAAAAAAGGCCGGAATAGATTCCGTAAAATCATCCAAATCAATTTTCATAATTGGCGAGATCATAAACAAACCAACTATAATCAATGCCGGAGCGGTAGCCGCCTCAGGTATAATCATAAATATGGGCGCAAAAAACAAAGCCAAAACAAACATTCCTGCAACGGTTAGCGCTGTCATTCCTGTTTTTCCTCCTTCTGCAACACCAGCAGCACTTTCCACATAAGTTGTTACGGTTGAAGTTCCCAACATGGCCCCAATGGTAGTTCCTATGGCATCGGCAAACAAAGCTTGTTTTACCCTTGGAACGTTTCCGTCTTTATCCAACATATTTGCTTTTGAAGAGACGCCAACCAATGTTCCCACGGTATCAAACATATCAACAAATAAAAACGTGAATAAAACAATTAACATATCTAAAGTAAATACCTGGGAAAAATCAAACTTAAAGAAAATTGGCTCAATGGATGGCGGTAAGCTAACCGCGGTGAAGTTTTCCGGAATGGCAGTTACCCCAACAAAAAAACCAATGATGGTAGAAGCCAAAATTCCGATTAAAATAGCGCCTTTCACCTTTTTAGCGAATAAAACGCCGATAATGATCACTCCGGCCAAACCAACCCAAACAGCTGGATTTCTCATATCTCCCAAACCAACCAAGGTTGCCGGATTGTCAACAATTAATCCGGTTTCCTTTAATCCGATAAAAGCGATAAACAAACCAATTCCTACAGAAACCGCATGTTTAAGATTTAAAGGAATCGAGTTTACAATCAATTCCCTGATATTAAAGGCTGTTAAAAGGATAAAAACAATTCCTTCCAAGAAAACAGCCGTTAAGGCAAACTCCCAAGAATAGCCCATTCCCAATACCACGGTAAAAGCAAAAAATGCATTTAAGCCCATACCCGGAGCCAATGCGAATGGCAATTTAGCTAACAATGCCATCACTAAAGTTGCAATGATTGCCGATAGAGCTGTTGCCGTAAATACCGCGTCTTTATCCATTCCTGCGGCACTTAAGATGCTCGGATTTACCGCCAAGATGTAAACCATCGTCATAAAAGTGGTTATCCCAGCAATAATCTCGGTTCTTAGTGTCGATTTATTTTCTGTGATTTTAAAAAACTTGTCTAACATCATTTTTTATTTTTTTAGATATTCCATTTTATGGCCAAGGTTGGCCTTACTTTAAATTCATAATCATAGGCGAAATTGTTAGAAAACTCTACCTCTCCTCCTACTGAAAATGTTTTATTTAAATGATACCACAATTGCGGTTCAGATAAAAATATAGTTTTGTCAGACAATCCGTTTTCTGTCCATAAATCGGCAAAACCAGAAAAAGTAAGTTTGTTTTCAATTAGATTTACATACCACGTACCTGTAATTTGGTAGTTGGCTTCTCCGACATTTTTAAAGGATTTGTAGCCCGCATAGGTTGAAAATCCCATTTTGGCATTACCTTTAGCATAATTGACACCAAATATCCATGCCTCATCGATGGTAAATCCGCCCAATCCGTCAGCTGTTTTAAAAGTTCCCAAACCACCGTTGTATTCCACATGCAATCCAACAGGCATTTTTTCAGTTTTTAAAACACGCGCCATCTCATAATAGCCTCCGCTTATCCCAGAACTCGCATTGTAATCGAAATCTACAAACGTATAAGTATTTCCATATTTATCAACCTTAAAAAGTTCAAAAGTTGTGGTAAAGTGACCTCTTTCAAAATCTCTATGCAATTGGAAGTTTTGCGCGCTCATCGTAACTGCAATAAAAAAGGTGATAATCGTAATGGTTTTTTTCATGGTTTTTAAAATTCTAAAATTAATTTTCAAAAATACCACAAATAATTGCGCATAAAAGTGTTCCTAAAATTCAATTGTTAACAGGTAATTAACTATTTATATCTATTATAAATAAATACTATTGATTGGCAAATAGACGTAAGACCGCTGTGCTCAAAGAAAAGAGAAAAGAGACTTTTTGTGACGTGACTGATAAAAATCTTTTAAAATTAGAAACCCTAGAATGAATATTTAATTTTTGAAATTTAGTTTAAAACCACGCTCACAATTTCATCGGCAATTGACAAACAGGAAGTTGCTGCCGGTGAAGGGGCGTTTAACACATGAATATTTCCATTGTGTTTCATAATTTTAAAATCGTCGATCATATTTCCGTCAAAATCGATGGCCTGCGCCCTAACGCCTGCTCTTGCGGGTTGCACGTCATTTACTGTAAGTGTTGGCATCATTTTTTGCAAGGCTTTTACAAACAAACGTTTTGAAAAAGCACGTTTGTATTCATCGATACCCTTGCGCCAATGTTTTCCGAACAATTTCCAGGTTCCTTTAAAAGTCAAGGCTTCAAAAGTATCTTTAAAATTAAAACTTGTGCGCTGATAACCTTCTCTTTTAAAAGTAAAAACGGCATTTGGGCCGCATTCAATTCCACCGTGAATCATTCGTGTAAAATGCACGCCCAAAAAAGGAAATTTCGGGTCGGGAACCGGATATACCAAATTGTTGATTTTATGTGAAGCCTCAGGTTTTAATTCGAAATAATCTCCTCTGAAACCCACAATATGCAAATCGAGTTTTAAATGGTCTTTTGCCGCAATTCTGTCAGATTGCAACCCGGTGCAAAAAATAACTTTCTTGGAAATAAAGCTTCCTTGATTTGTTTTTAAAGTGGTGGTATCAGTTTCAGCAATAACTTCAACTACTTCACAGGATTTTATCAATTTGCTTTC
>DAIQBF010000022.1:0-22803 GCA_036781305.1 Lutibacter sp. | reverse complement strand
CTCGAACCCGCGACCTCCTGCGTGACAGGCAGGCATTCTAACCAGCTGAACTACCAAACCGTTGCTCTTAGCGGATGCAAATATAACAGCGTTTTTTGTATTGGCAAAGGTTTTTCCAATAAATATTACAAAAATCTTTTTCGGCCTATGAGATAGGATATTAGAATCTGGTTGAACCCTTTATTGATGTCCACCGGCACATAATCAATTTTGTACTGCATACACTTCATCTTCAAATCATTAAAATAATTTTCAACAGCCATTTTATAATTCTTTTTTACCGATGAGGCATATAAATTCAGCTGTTCTCCAGTTTCTACATCAACAAATTTTTTGGGTTTGTCTCCAAAATCGAAATCCAATTCCAGTTTCCCGTCAAACGTATGGAACAAAACAACCTCATGTTTGTTGTGTTTTAAATGGCGCAAAGCCTCAAATAATTCCTTTTCGCTTCTATTGGTCTGAAACATATCCGTAAATAAAAAAATAAGCGACCTTCTGCTTATTTTTTCTGCTATTTCGTGCAAAAATTTATAGGTTTCCGTCGTCTTTTTGGAAGATTGCTTCAACAAATCTTCCAAATGCGCCATCACCATTCTCCTGTGGCGCTCACTTCCTTTTGCCGGTGCGTAATACTCATTGATATCATTGTAAATACTAAGTCCAACAGCATCTCTCTGACGCTTTAACAATTCCATTAGGGCTGCAGAGGCAATTGCCGCAAAAGCAATTTTCGTTAAATTATCTATCGAAGGGTTTTTCACTATCGGGAAGTGCATGGAAGCCGAATTGTCGATAATTAAATGACATCGCAAATTGGTTTCTTCTTCATAGCGTTTTACATACAGTTTTCTGGTTTTTGCGTATAATTTCCAATCTATATGACGCGTGCTTTCGCCCTGGTTGTAATTGATATGTTCTGCAAATTCAACGGAGAAACCGTGAAACGGACTCTTGTGCATGCCGGTAATAAATCCTTCCACTACCTGTTTCGCCAACAATTCAAGGTGATGCAATTCAGAAATGTTTTCTAATGAAATACCGGACATAACTTCTTGTTTGATTCTTGTAAATATAGTGTATAAATAGAAAATGCCCGACAAATTGTCGGGCATTTTCTATTTATTGTATTAAAATTAATGCTTATAAATGCGCATCAATTTTTTGGGCATAAGTTGCTTTTGGTGCAACACTCACTTGTTTTTCAACGACTTCGCCATTTTTAAATACCAAGACAGTAGGTATATTTCTTACACCATATTCCGCAGCAAATTTTTGATTTGCATCCACATCCACTTTAGTGATAACTGCTTTTCCTTCATATTCTGCAGTTAATTGATCCATAATTGGCGCCACCATTCTACAAGGTCCGCACCAAGCAGCCCAAAAATCAACCATTACCGGTTTGTCCGATTTTAATACCAATTCATCAAAAGTTGCATCTGTTACTTCAATTGCCATAATCTATTTTTTTAATTGTTAATTTCACTTTTATGGTACAAAAGTAAACAAATATTTTACCATATCCTCTTAACCTATATTACTTTTATTTATGGAGCCATTTATATATTTAATCATTGAAAGATTAAACGATTAAAAAATTATATTCCGATTGATTGTACGGACAGGTCGCGACCTGTCCTATATGAATTAAGGCCTGTCCTATATGAATTAAGGCCTGCCCTATATGAATTAGGATGAATTTTAGATTAAAATATTAAACGCTTCAACAAATCAACAAATCCACATTTTTAAAACACTTCTTTCGCGATGGCTTTAATATTGTCCGATTTTCCCATGGAATAAAAATGAACGACAGGAACGCCTTTCGCCACCAACTCTTTAGATTGTGCAATGGTCCATTCAACGCCAACTTCTCTCACTTGTTCATTGTTGCTACACTTTTCTATTTCTGAAATCAGCGCCTCGGGTAAATCAAGTTTAAAAACCTGAGGTAACACTTGCAAATGGCGTTTTATGGCGATGGGTTTTATCCCAGGAATAATTGGAACTGTAATCCCCATAGCGCGTGCTTTCTCCACAAAATCAAAAAATTTCTGATTGTCGAAAAACATTTGCGTCACCACATAATCGGCACCTGCATCAATTTTTTCTTTCAGTCTCCGCAGATCGGCATCCAAACTCGGCGATTCCATATGTTTTTCCGGATAACCGGCAACCCCAATACAAAAATTGGGCTTGTATAAAGTTTCCACTATTTCGTGCAAATATTTTCCTTTATTTAAATCGCTGATTTGAGCCACCAATCCGTTTGCATATTGATGTCCGCCCTTGGTTTGTTCAAAATACTTTTCATGTTTCATCGCATCTCCTCTCAAAGCCATCACATTATCCAATCCCAAATAATGACAATCCACCAACAAATATTCGGTTTCTTCCTTTGTAAATCCGCCGCACAACACATGCGGAATTGCATCAACATTGTACTTGTATTTTAAAGATGCGCAAATTCCCACAGTTCCCGGCCGCATCCGCGTAATTTTTTGTTCTAAAAGCCCATTTCCTTTCGGAATATAAACGTGTTCCTCTCTCGAGGTGGTCACATCAATAAAAGGTGGCTTAAATTCCATCAACGGATTAATGTTATCGTACAATTCCTCTATGTTTTGCCCTTTTTGCGGCGGCACAATCTCAAATGAAAACAATGTTTTTCCTTTGGCTTGTATTATGTGATCGGTTACTTTCATTTTTTTTGTTCCTATATGTTTGTTGCAAGTTTCAGGTTTCAGGTTTCAGGTTATCTAAACGATTAAAAATTTACAACCTTTAACTTTTAATATTTAATATTTTATATTTTAACTTTTTTTGCGCGTTTCCTTTCAGGTCGCGCTTTTCGCTAAATCTTTTTTTCCATTTTATTTCAAAAAAGGATACCGCTTCAATCGCTAACGCAAATAGAATTACGATTTATGAATTTTGATTTATGAATTTTTTTAATTTCCTTTCAAATTGTTAATTATCATTCATTAATTCCCCCTTCGGGGCAATGTCATTAAGTTAAGACTTTAACGTCTTTATTTTGTCATTCCGAGGTACGAGGAATCACATCATGTTAAGCTATTTAATGCGATTCCTCCTTTGTCGGAATGACAAATATTCCCTTAACTTAATGACATTGCCCTTCGGGGCTAGGGGGCTTAATCCGATAAATTAGGTCGTAGCCATTTCTTGGCTATTTCAAAATCCATATTTTTCCTGACTGCAAAATCCTTCACCTGTTCTTCCGTAATTTTTCCCAGACCAAAATATTTGGCGTTTTCATTCCCAAAATAATAGCCAGAAACCGATGCCGCCGGCCACATCGCCAAACTTTCCGTAAGTTCAACACCAATGTTTTCCTTCACTTTTAAAAGCTCCCAAATGGTTAATTTCTCGGTGTGATCCGGACAAGCAGGATAGCCTGGTGCCGGACGAATGCCTTTATAGCCTTCTTTGATCAATTCTTCACTGGTCAAAATTTCTGAAGCCGCATAACCCCAATATTCAGTCCGTACTTTTTTATGCAGGTATTCTGCAAAGGCTTCTGCCAGCCTGTCAGCCAATGCTTTAATCAGGATCGAATTGTAATCGTCGTGGTCTTTTTCAAATTCAGCCGACAATTCCGCAGTTCCAAATCCGGTGGAAACACAAAAAGCACCCATATAATCCGTAATATTGGTTTCTTTTGGTGCGATAAAATCGGCCAAGGCCATACTTGGTATTCCTTCTTTCTTCTTCAATTGCTGGCGCAAGGTTAAGAACTTTGCTTTCGCTTCCTTTTTAGTTCCATTTGCATACACTTCAATATCATCATCATTTATCGAATTGGCAGGGAAAATCCCGAAGATGGCTTTTGCCTTCAGCAATTTTTCATCCATTACTTTTTGAAGCAGTTCTTTTGCATCATTAAATAACTGGGTCGCCGATTCGCCAACCAGCTTATCGGTTAAGATTTCAGGGTATTTTCCGTGCAATTCCCAGGTTCTGAAAAACGGAGCCCAGTCTATATATTCAACCAATTTAGAAAGTTCCAACTCCTCTATCACTTTTATTCCGGTAAAGTTTGGAACTGCAATATTTGCAGTATTCCAATCAATTTTAAACTTGTTTTCTCGGGCATCAGCCAAGGATAAATATTCTTTTCTGTTGGATCGGCTAAAAAAACCTTCCCGAACCTTCACATAATCATCTTTAATATCTTTAACATATTCATCAACGGTATTGTTGTCGTTAATTAAATTCCCCACTACTGTAACTGCCCGTGAAGCGTCATTTACGTAAATTACCGCATTGGAATATTGGGTGTCAATTTTAACCGCTGTATGTGCTTTTGAGGTGGTGGCGCCACCAATCAGCAAAGGAACTTTGAAATTTTGGCGTTCCATTTCTTCGGCAACATAAGCCATTTCGTCTAAAGACGGCGTTATGAGTCCGCTCAATCCAATCACATCCACATTTTCACTTTTGGCGGTTTCAATTATTTTTTGTGCCGAAACCATCACGCCTAAATCGATGATTTCATAATTGTTGCAATTCAGCACCACGCCCACAATATTTTTTCCAATATCGTGCACATCACCCTTCACAGTAGCCAATAAAACCTTTCCAGCACCCGGCCCCCTGACCCCCAAAGGGGGAACCGCCAACGCTTTTATTATTTTATCCAATACCCCATCCAAATTAGATAATACCTCAACATTTGTAAAACGAATAACGCGATATCCTTCTTCTTCCAGCCATTTTGTACGTTCTTCATCACTCACAATATTTTCGGGCAATTGGTGTATCAATCCATCGATTTCAATAATTAAATTCGATTTTAAACAAATAAAATCCGAAATATAATTTCCAATAATATGCTGCCTTCTAATTTTGTGGCCTTCGAGTTTTTTTCCGCTTAAAACATTCCATAAAAGCCTTTCCGCATCGGTTGGTTCATTACGCATTTTAAGGGCAAACTCTTTTAACAATCGATAATTCAAAGGATCGGCAGTTTCCCAATGTTGCGTAGTTTTAATTCCCCCTTCGGGGGTTAGGGGGCTTTTTGCGGCTTCAATAAATGGCTGTAAATAAGCAACGGCACGTTTCATTACTCGGGCGGATTTTACCACTTGCGGCAAAAACATTTTACCCGAACCAAACAAATCGCCCACCACATTCATCCCGGTCATTAAGTGCTGTTCGATTACTTCAATGGGTTTTGTAGCCTGGATTCTCGCTTCTTCAACATCATCCAATATAAATTCATCCACGCCTTTTACCAAGGCATGCGTAATTCTTTCCTGCAAGGGTTTTTCACGCCAAGACAAATCCACTTTATGTTCTTTTACAGAACTTATGACACTTTCGGCAAAAGACAACAATCGCTCTGTGGCATCATCCCTTCTGTTTAAAATTACATCTTCAACCCGTTCCAGCAATTCTTTCGGAATTTCATCATACACTTCCAACATGGTCGGATTTACGATGCCCATATTCATACCTGCATTGATGGCGTGGTATAAAAACACCGAATGCATGGCTTCGCGCACCGAATCATTTCCCCTGAAAGAAAATGAAACATTGCTCACGCCGCCACTTACGCTCACATTGGGTAAATTTTCACGAACCCAGCGCGTTGATTCAATAAAATCGAGGGCATTTCTTTTGTGCTCATCCATTCCTGTCGCCACCGGAAAAATATTTAAATCGAAAATAATGTCTTCTGAAGGAAACTGAACCTCGTCAACCAAAATGCGGTACGAACGCTCGGCAATGTCAATTCTCTTTTGAAAATTATCGGCCTGGCCAACCTCATCAAAGGCCATCACAATAACTGCGGCACCATAACGCTTTATCAATTTTGCCTGTTTGATAAAGGTGGCTTCTCCTTCTTTTAAACTGATGGAATTGACCACGCATTTCCCCTGGACCACCTGCAATCCGGCTTCAATAATTTCCCATTTTGAACTGTCGATCATCACCGGAACACGGGAAATATCGGGTTCGGAAGCTATTAAATTCAGAAATTGAACCATGGCTTCTTTTCCGTCAATCAAGCCATCGTCCATGTTTATATCAATAATTTGCGCACCGCCATCAACCTGATGCCTTGCAATGGCAAGTGCCTCATCAAATTTTTCGTCTTTAATCAGCCGTAAAAACTTGCGGGAACCCGCCACATTGGTGCGTTCGCCCACATTGATGAAATTGCTGTTTTCGTTCAAAATTAGCGGTTCTAATCCTGATAACTTCAGCCATTTCTTTTGGTTATTTCCTATATTTTCTTTAATGCTCATGTTTTTCTTGTTTTTGTATGGACAACTCGCGAGTTGTCCGTACCGACCTGTCCCTACGAATAATTACTGACCAAATCGGCAATGGCCTTGATATGTGCTGGCGTTGTGCCGCAGCAACCGCCAATGATTCTTACCAAATGTTTGTCCAGATAGGTTTTAATTTGATCTGACATTTGTTCTGGCGTTTCATCATATTCCCCGAAAGCATTTGGCAATCCGGCATTTGGGTGCGCCGAAACTGGCAGGTTCGACTTTCTTGCCAACACTTCCAGATGCGGCGTTAACTGACTGGCGCCCAAAGCACAATTAAAGCCGATAGACAATAAAGGAATGTGCGATACCGAAATTAAAAATGCTTCGGCTGTTTGTCCAGACAAAGTTCTTCCGCTGGCATCGGTGATGGTGCCGCTTAACATAATTGGCACATCGATATTTCGTTCTTCTTTTACTTCTTCAATGGCAAACAAGGCCGCTTTTGCGTTTAGGGTGTCAAATACGGTCTCCACCAATAAAATATCTACGCCGCCATCTAATAATGCTTCGGTTTGTTGTTTATAGGCCAATTTTAAATCGTTAAAAGTGACTGCCCTAAAACCGGGATCATTTACTTTGGGCGACATACTTGCCGTTTTGTTTGTTGGACCGATTGAACCGGCCACAAATCTCGGTTTAATGGGATTTTTAGCGGTAAATTCATCGGCAACTTCTTTGGCTATTTTTGCCGATTGGTAGTTGATTTCGTAAACATAATTCTCCATTTCATAATCGGCCATGGCGATGGAGGTGCTTGAAAAGGTGTTGGTTTCAATAATGTCGGCACCCGCTTCCAAATATTTTCGGTGGATTTCTTTAATGGCTTGAGGTTGGGTGATGGAAAGCATGTCATTATTTCCTTTCACGGATACATGAAAATCTTTGAACTGTTCGCCCCTATAATTCTCTTCCGAAAAACGGTATTGCTGAATCATGGTTCCCATAGCGCCATCAAGCACCAATATGCGTTTTTGTATTTCTTCTTTTATGTTGCTCATTGTTGATGAATATTGGTGTTTTTTAATTATTATTTTTAGTTCAAGTATTTGCGTTTCTATTAAAAAAAGCTATAAAAATTAACACAAATAAAAAATTTAACCGCAAATTCCGCAAAGAAAATACGCAAAGAGCACTAAAAAATATTTAATTATTAATTATTCATTTTTAATTATTAATTCATTTTGCGTTAGGGATTGCAGCGATATCCTGGCATTGCGAAAGTATGAAGCAATATTATCAAATGATTGCTTCGTTTTCGCAATGACAGATATAGCGAAAAGCCCGACCCGCAGGGTAACGCCCTCCAAAAAGGCGGGCAAGCCCAAAAAATTATTAAAAAATGCATGAAGAATTCTGGAAAAGTCTCTTCGTTATCTATCCAAAATATTTTGGTAGAATGTAGCACCTTCTTTATAAATAAAGGGTTGCTAAGGCTTCAACGGGTCTAATCCCTCTGCCTTTCTTAATAACTGTGATCATTGTGTTTATGAACTTGGCTGCAAATTAACGCAATAAGCCGCTGAATTACAAACGAAACTGGTTATTTATTATTTAATTAACAAGGATTTTGTTAATTCGTTTAACGCTTTCACTTTTTCTGAAAAGTTGCTACCTTTAGTTTTTCGGTATAAATTTATATTTTCTGCCAAGTCGTTTATCTCATCGGGAATCGAATCTTCAAAAAACTGACGCAATCGTTTTGCCAAGGTGGGCGATTTTCCGTTGGTTGAAATGGCTATTTTGATGTTGCCTTTGGTCACGATGCCGCCCATATAAAAATCGCAGAAAGACGGATTATCTGCCACATTGACCAAAATATTCCTTTGTTTGCAATCTTTATACACTTGAATATTTACTGCAATATCGTCGGTAGTAGCAATAACAATATGTTTTCCATTTAAAAATGAAATATCATATGCCGCTTCAATAATTTCAAGGTTGTGTTTTTCAGCCAAAGCAATTAATTCGGGTAAAAAATTAATTGCAACAACCGTAACTTTTGCGTTTGGACTCGATTTTAACAAAAATGTCAATTTTTCTAGTCCAACATTTCCCCCGCCAACAATCAATGCCTGAAGTTCAGCAACCTTTAAAAAAATTGGATATAACTCGTTTTGTTCCATATTGGCCGATTTAAAATTGAATACTTCTATTTTATAAGTGATTCTTCGATTTAACTTTCTGGCGCCAGTTCAATTTCCAATCCATCCATTTCTATGGAAAGATACAATTGGCACCCCAAACGGCTGTTTTCTTCCACAAAAAAAGCCTGGTCTAACATATCTTCTTCTGCTTCCCCTTTTTCCGGCAACTCATGATTGGAATGCACATAGCACTGGCACGAGGCACACATGGCCATTCCGCCGCAAGTGCCTTCAACAGGCAATTCATAAGCTTTGCACAATTCCATGATATTCATGGCCATATCCGTTGGAGCATCCAAAAAATGCTCAATACCGAACCTATCTTTAATTTTTACTTTAATATCTGACATCTTAAATACTTTTTACAACCGCTTTTTCGGATTTTTTGATTTCCCCATTAAAACCTGTTATTCCATTTACGGTGGTGTATTTCATTAAATATTTTTTACCCGGATTAATAATTTTATAGGCATATTGCACTGCAATTGTGGCTTCATGAAATCCGCATAAAATTAATTTCAACTTTCCCGGATAGGTATTAACATCGCCCACCGCAAAAATGCCAGGGATATTTGTACTGTAATCCAACGCATTATTCACTTTAATGGCATTCTTTTCAATATCAAAACCCCAATTTGCAATAGGACCCAATTTGGGAAGTAAACCAAATAAAGGAATAAAATAATCACATGGGATCTCCATATTTCCATCTTTTGAATGTTTTACAGTAACAAATTCCACTTTTCCATCCCCATGAATTTCTTTGACTTCCGCTTCTGTAATCAGTTTGATATTTCCTTTTTTGGCGAGTTCAGAAACTTTTTCAACGGAATCTAAAGCGCCCCTAAATTCATTTTTCCGATGCACTAGGACAACTTCCCTTGCCACATTGGCTAAAAAGATAGTCCAATCCAGTGCAGAATCACCGCCCCCAGAAATTACGACTCTTTTATTTCTGAAAATTTCCGGATCTTTGATGATATAATTGACTCCGCAATCTTCATAAGTTGAAATATTGGCGATAGGCGGTTTTCTTGGTTCAAACGACCCCAATCCTCCTGCAATAATAACTGCCGCTGCAATGTGTTCCGTTCCTTTATTTGTGGTCACTATAAAATTTCCGTCTTCAAGCTTGTCTATTGTTTCTGCTCTTTCTCCCAAAGTATAAGTAGGTTCAAAAGGCGCAATTTGTTGCTCCAAATTTTGAATCAAATCTCCCGCTAATATTTCCGGGTAAGCAGGGATATCATAAATAGGCTTTTTGGGATAAATCTCGGCACATTGTCCGCCTGAATAAGGCAATGCATCAATTAAGTGACAACGAAGCTTCAGCAAACCTGCCTCAAATACAGTAAATAAACCAACTGGGCCCGCTCCGATAATTAATATATCTGTTTTAATCATTTTTTTAGTAGTAGTATTTAGTAGTAATCGTTTAAAAATGCAAAATTCGTGTTTTTATTTATATTGATTCTAAATAAAGTGATTTATTTTATGCTGATTGATGTTTCTGCAATATTTCTTCATAAAACGAGCGTAATTTCGCGCTGTGTTTCACGACCTCCCCAATGACAATAATTGCCGGTGAGGATAATTTTTGTGTTTCAACAACTTCCAAAATAGAATCAATGGTTCCCACGCCAATTTTTTCATTTTTTGTGGTTCCGTTTTGGATAATTGCTGTTGGAACATTCTCTTTATTGAACTTTTTGAAAACGGCAACAATTTCGCAGAGTTTGCTCATTCCCATTAAAATGACGACGGTTGCTGTTGACTGCGCCGCCAAAAATACATCGTTAGACAATTTTCTGTCAGAAGTGGTGCCGGTAATAACCCAAAAACTTTCAGAAATCCCTCTTTTTGTAAGGGCAATTCCCTGACTTGCAGGCACGGCCATCGCTGAAGAAATTCCCGGAATAACCTCTGTTTCAATCCCGAAAGACTCGATGTAATCTATTTCTTCCGCACCGCGGCCAAAAATAAATGGATCACCTCCTTTTAAACGAACTACATGTCCATATTGAAAGGCGTATTTCACCATCAGTTCGTTAATTTCGTCTTGTGAATGACTGTGGAACCCTTTTCGTTTCCCCACAAATATTTTTTTGGCTTCTTTAGGAACATATTTTAACAATTCTCTATTAATCAATGCATCATAAAGTACCACATTGGCTTCCTTTAAGGCTTTTACACCTTTCACGGTAATTAATTCCAGATCGCCAGGACCAGCACCAACAAGACTTATTTTTGGGGAATTATTTGTTTTCATCTGTTTAAATTTTATTTTTTATTGGTACAGCTGCGGTTCGCCATTAATCATTCTGCTGTGTATCAAAATTTGTTATGGCTCGTTTCATCTGTTTAAATTTTATTTTTTAGCGGTAACAGCTGCTGTTCGCTATTAATCATTCCTCTGTGTATCAAAATTTGTTACGCTCGTTTCATCACTTAAAATTTTAGTTCGAAGTTCTGTTGCTTTTTGATAGAATAATTGTGCGTCCTTCAAATATTTTTCTGCAAATTCTTTGGTCGGTTCCTTGTGTTGAATTTGATACACAAATTCAGAAAACGGACTTTCCAATGTAATTTCATCCACAAAAAGCGCTTCAAATTCCGTAATAATTCCGGCTTGGGTATTTGTGGTTTTGTCTTTGGTCAACAACAATGCTTTCGCCGTATTCACCAAACTGGTATAAGCATAATAAATGCTGTCGGCAAACTGGTTTAATTTTAAAGCTTCTGTGGCATTGTCCAATTTTTCTTCACTGTCCAATAATATTGTCGCCACCAAATCAATCACAACTCCCGCACACTCACCAACGCCAACCGCCATTTCAAAAGGTTCTTCACTTCCCCAATCTGTAAAGTCGCTTTGCTGCAAATTAGAACTGTCGGCAAGCGGTTTCAGCAAATTGTAAAAATAAATTTCACCTAGTCGGTCATAATAATCCAGAAATGATTCTCCAGCTTCAACATTATATTCATAATCGTTCAAAATCGTTCTCAAAGCATTTGGGCCTCTTTTACTCGGAACTTTAATCACCTTATCGGCTATTCTTCCCTCACCGTTTCCTAAAACGCCTCCGCCCAAAAGCACTTGCAAAGCCGGAGCCACAAGATTCCCCGACTTGATGGTCATTCCCTGAAAGCCGATATGCGCCATCGTATGTTGCCCGCAAGCATTCATGCAACCGCTTATTTTTATGGTGATTTCCTTGTTGGCAACAAACTGCGGAAACTCATTTTTCAACACTTTTTCCAGTTCCTTGGCGATTCCCGTACTGCTCGCAATTCCCAGATTACAGGTGTCAGTTCCCGGACATGAAGTAATGTCGGAAATGCCGTTATAACCCGATTCCGCATAACCAAGTTTGTCAAGTTCTGCAAAAAAGAAAGGCAGTAATGCATCTTTTACATGGGGAATCAAGATGTTTTGGCGCAAGGTCAGGCGCATTTCATTGGCCGCATATTTTTGAACCAAATCGGCTAACAAACGTGCTTTATCGGTATAAAAATCACCCAAGTGGATTTTAATCCCAATGGCGTTGAATCCTTTTTGTTTTTGGGGAATTACGTTGGTTAATTTCCAAAGATTATATTCCTTTTTATCTTTAATTTTAACGGAAGGAATTTCAACCTGTGGAATTTCAATTTCATTTTTAAAGTTAGATGTGTCTATGTTAAACGTCTTATTGGACAAGGCTTTTTGTTCTTCCGAAACCAATTTCACAAAAGCATCCAATCCTATTTCTTTCACTAAAAATTTAAGTCGGGCTCTAGCTCTTTTTGCGCGTTCACCATGCCTGTCGAAAACCCGCAAAGCAGCTTCTATAACAGGAATTATCTTATCGGCCGGCAAAAACTCATATAAAGTGTCGGCCAAACGGGCCTGCGAGCCCAAACCTCCTCCAATCATCACTTTAAAACCGATTTCTCCATCTTTAATTTTAGCGATAAAACCCAAATCGTGCATAAAACTCAATGCAGTATCTTCATCCGTTGCGGAAAAAGAAATTTTGAATTTTCTTCCCAATTCCTGACAAATCGGATTCCTTAAACAGAATTCAAAAGCTGCTTGGGCATAAGGGGAAACGTCAAAAGGTTCATTAACATCAATTCCTGCCGTTTCCGAAGCGGTTACATTTCTTACCGTATTGCCACAGGCTTCACGCAAAGTAATATCGTCTTTTTCCAATTCGGCCCAAAGCTCGGGCGTTCTGTCTAAACTTACGTGGTGAATTTGGATATCCTGGCGCGTGGTAATGTGAAGTCTGCCTCGAGAATATTCATCCGAAACAGCTGAAATTCTGTGCAATTGCTCTGCAGAAATTTTGCCGTATGGCAATTTAATCCGAATCATTTGAACGCCAAACTGACGTTGTCCGTAAATGCCACGAGCCAAACGCAAGCTTCTGAAGCGAGCATCGTCTATTTTTCCTTCGTAATAAAGATTGATTTTTTTTTCAAGGTCAATAATGTCCTTCTCGACAATCGGATTCTCGATTTCGGTTCTGAAACTTTGCATGATATTTTGTTTTTAATTAGTAGAAAAAGTTTCCCTATATCATAGGTTGCTGGTTTATTATGTTGGTATTTTGGTGTTTTGGTATATTGGTATTTTAGATTGTTTGTATATTGAATTTTATTACGCCTTTTAACTTTTTATCCTATCCCCAACCCCTACCTCGGCAGGTAAACTTTCCGTCCCGATAGGAGCTATCGGGAGAAAGGGAGTTTGTTTTAGTTGTTAGAAAAATGATTTTCAGCATTTGACTTTTAACTAAAAATAGTTTTTCCCCAACCCTAAAGGGAGAACTATTTTCACAAGATGCTGCCAAATTATATTTGTTCAGTACTTTTCTCACCTATTAGATTTCCCGATCACTATGTTTTGAACTAAACTTGGACGCACAACTTTTAACTTTTAATATTTTAACTTTTAATATTTAATATCTAACTATAAAAGCCCTTCGCGCCACCTGGCCCTATCGCTAAAAATGTTCACTGAACATTTTTTTAACGCTCTGTCCTATTCAATAAACCCAACCCCAGCCGTATTGTTTGTTTGCTGATCTATCAATATAAACGAGCCGTTTGTTCTGTGTTCTTTAAAGGCGTCGAAAAAAATGGGTTTGTTCAGTTGAAAAGTAACTGAAGCAATATCATTCATATTTAGATTGGTAACATTGGTGTCAATACCTGAAAAATCAGGATTAATTTTATGATTAATGGCAGAAACTTTGGCGATTACTTTGTTTACTCCATGTTGCAGGGTGTATTTCGAACCTGCAGCCAATGCCTTTGCATCCATCCAGGAAACGGTTGCCGTAAATTGTTTTTCAATTCTTGGCAATTCCCCTTCTTTTACGATCATGTCTCCGCGACTTACATTCACATTATTTTCTAATGTTACAGAAATGGAAGTTCTTCGTGCGGCACTTTGGTAATTTTTACCATTAAAGAAAATTTCCTTAATTCGGGTTTTCGTTTCAGATGGTAACACGACAACTTCATCTCCAACATTTATTTCTCCTCCATATACTTTACCGGCATAACCTCTAAAATCGTGAAATTCTTCCGTTTTAGGACGAATGACATATTGCACCGGAAAACGCATTCTGCCTCTGTTGTAAATATTAACAGTGTCTAATTTCTCCAAATGCTCCAGCAATGTCTGGCCGTTAAACCAATTCATTACCGTTGACTTTTCCACCACATTATCACCTTTTAAAGCGCTTACGGGAATGAAGGTTATATGCTGGTCTTCATAATCACTTTTTTCAACCAGCTTTTCGAAATCGGCTTTAATTTCATTGTACCTTTCTTCTGAAAAATCAATCAAATCCATTTTATTAATGCAAACAATCACATCTTTAATTCTCAATAAATTATTGATAAAAAAGTGACGATAGGTTTGCTCAATTACGCCGTGTCTTGCGTCAATCAATATAATGGCAACTTGTGATGTTGAAGCTCCTGTAACCATATTCCTGGTATATTCCACATGGCCGGGTGTATCGGCAATGATATAACTTCTGGTTTTGGTTGAAAAATAAATATGGGCCACATCAATGGTAATTCCTTGTTCACGTTCGGCTACCAAGCCGTCAGTTGCCAAAGAAAAATCCAAATAATCATAACCTTTTTTCTTGCTGCTTTTCTCAATGGCTTCCAATTTATCGTCGGTCAAGGATTTTGTGTCGTATAACAACCTTCCGATTAAGGTACTTTTACCATCATCCACACTGCCTGCTGTTGCTATTTTTAATACTTCCATAAGCCCCTCCTAACCTCCCCAAAGGGGAGGAATATTTTTTATTATTTATTATAATTTAACTTTTTTAATGTCCTTGCGCCAGCTGGTATCATCGCGTCAACCCGCCCATGACTATCGTTATGTCGCACTAAAAATGCCCACTGGATATTTTAGCTCACGACACTTAATTATTTATATTAATAGTTGTTCGTGAATCTTCGATTTTTTAACGCACTGTCTCACAATGACGTATTTTTCTTTTTCCATTGATGAAAAAGAAATCGACTTTTTGAGATTATCTACGTTGAACCTAAAGGTTTCACGAACACTTAATAAAAATAAAATTCGTGAGCTAAACAAAAAATCTAGTCTGATGATCTTTTTCTGTAAAATGTATTTTTCCCGCGCGCCAGCTGGCCCATCGCTAAAAATGTCCACCGAACATTTTCTTTAGGCTCTGTCCCCTTTGCCCTGCTTCTCCTGCCGCGAGGCTCTTTGGGTTGCTTCATCAGCCAACGCTAAAAAAATCACCTATTTTACAACGAAAAACATCATATGACGGGCTTCTTTGATTCGTTTTCAGTTTATGTTTAGAACTTAAATTAATACTTGCATTTCTCACGTCTCACATCTCAATTTACTTTGAGCTTTCAGCTTTTGACTTTGAACTTTTAACTTTTAATATTTAATATCTAACTATAAAAGCCCTTCGCGCCAGCTGGCCCTATCGCTAAAAACAGCCACTGGCTGTTTTCTTTACGCTCTGTCCCCCCTTCGGGGGCAAGGGGGCTTAGAAATACCCTTGTTGTTTTCGTTTTTCCATGGCGGCTTCAGAACGCTTGTCGTCAATTCTGGCGCCTCTTTCTGAAATGCTCGATTCCCTGATTTCTGCAACCACTTCGCTGATTGTTGCAGCATAAGAATCCACTGCGGCGGTACAACTCATATCGCCAACGGTTCTAAAACGAACCATGCGTTCTTCCACTTCTTCTTCTTCATCTTTAAACACGTGTTCTGAGGCCGACCAAATAAGTCCGTCTCTGATAAATATGTCGCGTTTATGTGCAAAATAGATGGAAGGAATTTCCAAATCTTCATTTTCAATATAAGTCCACACGTCCAATTCCGTCCAGTTTGAAATTGGAAAAACACGCACATTTTGCCCGAGTTCAATTTGTCCGTTCAGCATATCGAACAATTCCGGGCGCTGATTTTTCTCATCCCACTGGCCAAAATCATCACGCACAGAAAAAATACGTTCTTTCGCTCTCGCTTTTTCTTCATCTCTTCGTGCGCCGCCAATACAAGCATCGAATTTAAATTCTTCAATGGCATCCAATAAAGTTGTGGTCTGCAATACATTCCGGCTAGAATACCTGCCTGATTCTTCTTTCACTTTTCCTTGGTCAATGCTGTCTTGCACATTTCTTACTATGAGTTCCAGTCCCAATTCTTTAACAAGTCTATCGCGAAACTCAATCGTTTCCGGAAAATTATGTCCGGTGTCAATATGCATCAACGGGAAAGGAATTTTTGCAGGATAAAAAGCCTTTTGGGCCAGGCGAACCAGCGTTATCGAATCTTTTCCTCCAGAAAATAACAATACCGGTTTTTCAAATTGTGCGGCAACTTCCCTAAAAATATAAATTGCTTCGTTTTCCAGTGCATTTATTAATAATTTCTCTGTCATTTTTACTGTTTTATGAGTGCAAACCGCATTCCCTGTTTTCCAACACTTTTGTTGGATCGAAATAAGTGAATTCGTTTGGCAATTTATTTTTTATTAAATAAGTGTCCAACATTTCGTCTGTCCAATGGTAAAAAGGGCTCACTTTTAAAATGCCGTCTTTACTCAAGGAAACAATGCCAATGTTGTCCCTAAAAGCAGTTTGTCCTCTGCGCAAATTGGTAAACCAAACATCGGGTTTATGTTCCTTCATCGCTCTGTTGAAAGGCTCTAACTTCACCTGTTCCGTAAATATTTTATGCATTGGATCTTCAATTTGCGGTATTCCCATCGTCACATTTCTATGTGCAGCTGTTTGTTTTGGCACATATAAATGCACATTTAAATTCAATTTCTCAATTAAATCGTTGGCATGTTTATAGGTTTGCGGCGTATTATAGCCCGTATCGCACCAAATTACCTTTAAATCCTTTTTTACTTGGGTGCAGGCATGCAAAATTGCCACTTCATAAGGCCTGAAATTTGTGGTAACCAAAGGTGCCAAAGCCAGTGACAAAGCCCAATTGATAATTTCCTCGGGCGATTTATGTTCCAGTTCTTTATTTAAAAGCCCCAAATCTAAATTTCTCATTGTTTTCTCCATTTAATCAGATTCCATATGCGTTCGTGACCATAGTATAGCACCATCTTGGTAATTACCTCTATAGATCCAATTGAAAGTGCCATAGAGAGTTCTCCGGTAATAAACCAGGAAATAATCATGGTATCTATCGTCCCCACAATTCTCCAACTCATTGCCTTAACAATGCTGCGAATAGGTCTTTCCGATCTTCTGTCGGCCTCAAAACCTTTTTCGGAAGTTACTTTAGAAGAAGTTAAAATTTGATCTATTATCATTTTTCTTTATATTCTAATCTTTTTATTGGCAACAAAAATACATTTTTTTCAATACTCTACCAATTCGGTAGGCTAATAGATTGATAAAATTCAGCTATTTAACATTTATTGAAATATCTTGCTAAATTTTAACGCATTAATGCATCATTTATATCTTGAATGATGTTCGAAACATGTTCCAATCCAACAGAAATCCGAACCAAACCTGGCGTAATCCCCGCCGCCAATTGTTCTTCAGAAGAAAGTTTACTGTGCGTGGTGGAAGCCGGATGTGTGACAATGGTTCTGGTATCTCCAAGATTGGCAGATAAAGAACACATTTTAAGTGAGTTTAAAAAGTTTTTGCCTGCTTCCAAACCACCTTTTATCTCCACGGCAATGATATTTCCTCCCAATTTCATTTGCTTTTTGGCAATCTCATATTGTGGATGTGACACTAAAAAAGGATATTTCACTTTTTCAATTTTTTGATGGCTTTCTAAAAACTCGGCCACTTTTAAAGCATTTTCACAATGTTTTTCCACACGAACCGCCAAGGTTTCCAGACTTTTGGATAATACCCAGGCATTGAAAGGCGACAAAGCCGGACCCGTATTTCGAGAAAATAAATAAATTTCACGCACCAATTCAGCCTTTCCAACCACCACGCCTCCCAAAACACGTCCCTGCCCGTCCATTAGTTTTGTAGCGGAATGGATTACCAAATCGGCGCCAAATTTTATGGGTTGCTGTATGTATGGCGTTGCAAAACAATTGTCGATCACCAGCAGCAAATTGTGCTTTTTGGCAATCTTTCCCAACAATTCCAAGTCGATAATGTCGATGCCCGGATTGGTGGGTGATTCCGCATACAATATTTTAGTTGAAGGTTTTATTAATAGTTCTATTTCATCAAGATTATCAATGTCAAAATAAGAAGTCACGATATTCCATTTTGGAAAATACTTAGTAAATAAAGTATGCGTTGACCCAAAAATAGAACGCGCAGAAACAATGTGGTCGCCGCTGCCCAACAAGGCCGCAAAGGTTGAAAACACCGCCGCCATTCCGGTGGCAAAAGCATAACCTGCTTCGGCGCCTTCCATCTGCACCACTTTTTCGGTAAATTCAGTCGTGTTCGGATTGCTGAAACGGGAATAAATGTTTCGCTCATTTTCTTCACTGAAAGAAGCTCGCATTTCCTCGGCATCTTCAAACACAAAACTTGAAGTTAAGTACAAAGGTGTTGAATGTTCCTGAAAACGGGAACGCTCCATTTGATTCCTTATGGCTTCGGTTTCGAAATTCTTGTGATCCATATTTTTGAGTTGTTGGTTATTGGCAATTGATTTGTCTCTGTTTTTCTTAATAAAGTTACTATTCCCTTCTGAAAAAACACACCCTTAACCCTCCCGTTCTAAAAACGGGACAGGCTCCTCAAGAGGGGAATTAATCGTTATAACTTTTAATATTTAATATCTAACTTTTAACTTCTTTAATTCCCCCGTCGGGGGTTAGGGTCGCGACCTCTTCATAGTACGGACAGGTCGCGACCTGTCCCTACAAATTTTTATCCGCCAATCGCAAAATATCACCAAAAACGCCTCGTGCCGTAACTGCTGCTCCGGCTCCGGCGCCTTGAATTACGAGTGGTTTTTCGCCATACGACTCGGTATAAATTTCAAAAATAGCATCGGCGCCCTGCATTTGCCCAAGGGTGCTGTTGCTTGGGACGGAAACCAATTTAACTTCCAAATTCCCTTTGTCTTCATGTAAATTCCCATATAAATTTCCAATATATCGCAATACATGATTTTCTTTTTGGCTGTCTTTTATCTGTTGGTAATAGACGTCCATTTCATTCAATTTTTCCAAAAATTCGGCAGTCGTTCCTTCTCTTAAATTCTCCGGAATTAAATTTTCTATAATTACATCCGAAAACTCATTTTGCAAATCCAATTCACGCGCCAAAATCAATAATTTTCGGCCAACATCATTTCCGCATAAATCTTCACGCGGATCGGGCTCCGTAAAACCCTGGTCAACGGCTTCCTGCAACACTTCACTAAACAGTCTGTTTTCGACGGAATACGTGTTGAACAAATAGCTTAACGAGCCTGAAAACACCCCCCTGATTCCAGTAATATTTTCGCCTGAATCATGTAATAACTTAATGGTTTCTATTAGCGGCAATCCTGCGCCAACATTGGTTTCGTACAGGTATGATTTTTTGTTTTCCCTAATTTTTCTGCGCAATTCTTTATAGGAAGCATAATCAACTGTATTGGCAATTTTGTTGGAAGATATTAAATCGAATCCGTTTTCCACCAATTCGGTATAATTTGCAATAAATATGCTGCTCGAGGTATTGTCAATTGCAATTAAATTTTCCAAATGGTTATTTTCGGCATAGTCAATAATATCTTTTAAAGTATAATTGTTTGTTGAGAAAGTTGCAAATTCCTGTTTCCAATTTTCGCCGACTCCCTTTTTATTTAACAACACATTTGAGAAACCAGCCACTGCAAAAATATTTAAATTGATATTTTTTCTTTTTAGAATATTTTCCTTGCTCTTTAAAATTTGTTCAATTAAAGTTCCCCCAACCAAACCTTTTCCAAAAATGGCGATATTGATATTTTTTGAAACACCAAAAATCTCCCCATGAATCACATTAACGGCCTTTTTTAAATCAGTTTTTTTAACCACCAAACATACATTTTCGCCGGTAACTGTATTGTTGATTAAAATTGGTGTGATATGGTTCTTGATCAACGAGCTGTATGGCTGGTTGAAGGAATGCAAACTTTGACCGATAATTGATATTATCGCAACGTTTTCGGTGACATATATTTGGCTAATGTCTTTAGTTTGAAATTCGTCTTTAAATTCATTTTCAAGCACTGTTTTGGCCTTGTGTCCATTTTTTGCGGCAACAATAAAACCAATACCGCGCTCAGAAGAACCCTGGGAAATAATGCTTACGCTAATATTTTCTTTGCCCAAAGCACCAAAAATTCGTCCGTCCACACCAACTTTACCCAACAAACCGCGCCCAATGAGGTTTACCAATGCAACATTGTCATCTACCGTCAATGATTTAATGCCTCCACGTTCCGTTTCAGAGCCTATTAAAGTTCCAGGATTTTCAGGGTCGAAGGTGTTTAATATCCGCAATGGAATATTTTTTTCAATCAAAGGAATAATGGTTTTCGCATGTAAAATATTCGCGCCAAAATTCGCCATTTCGTTCGCTTCTTGGTAAGAAAGTTTTTCAATTTTTTTTGAATTCTCCACCAAATCGGGATTTGCGGTATAAATACCGCTTACGTGGGTATAATTTTGAAATTCCTCCGCATTTAAAAAATTGGCGATAAGCGCGGCGGTATAATTGCTGCCATTTCTTCCCAAAGTAGTGGTTTCGCCCTGTAAGTTTGACGCAATAAAGCCGGTGACTATTTGTGTTACCTCTCCATTATTTTTTCTAAAATGTTCAATGACATTTTCTTCGGAAACACTTTCATAAGGCAATGCTTTCCCAAACTGATTGTTTGTTTTTATCAAAGCGCGAGAATCCACAAAATTGGCTTTAATGCCACGTTTAATTAACAGGTGTGTAACCAACTTCCCAGATAAAATTTCCCCCTGCGCCATCACTTGGTCTTTCACTTTTTCGCTGTAATCACCCAACAAATTCACGCCCCTGAAAATTTCATCGAGCAATTGAAATTCGGTCTCTAAATTAACCGTTTCATCAGCTTCAAGCTGGTATTTTTTTAATGCTGAAAACTCCTCAACATAAGGCAAGCCATTTTTGGCCTTTTCCAAAATAGACTCCAAATGGTCTGTGGTTTTATCGCGTGCCGAAACTACAACCGTAATTTTTTCTCCATTTTTTATTTTATCGGCAATAATATTTAAACTGCTATCCAATCCGATTCCGTTGGCCAATGATTTTCCTCCAAATTTTACGACTTTCATTTTATTTTTTTTAGAACTCTGATTAAAAATTGGTTCTATTATTTTTTCCAATTGTTGATATTCCATTAAAAAGGCATCGTGCCCATGCACCGAATTAATTTCATTATAAGTCACATTTGGATTGGTTAAAGCCAAATGTTTGTGGGTTTCCCTGTTCTCTTCCGCAGTAAAAAACAAATCTGAATCCACGCCAACAATATGAATATTGGCTTTAATGCTGTCTAAAATAAGTTCGTTTCTGCCTTTTGTGACATCTATTGTTTTTAACAGCTGATTCATTAATTTATAGGCAGAAAGCTGAAAACGCTCCTGCAATTTTTTACCGTGATGCAACAACCAGCTCTCCACATTAAAAATCTCCAGCTCTTCATTTTTTGACCGCTGAAAACGTTCTTTAAAAGATTCGGGGGTTCTGTAACAAAGCATGGCATG
Organism: Lutibacter sp.; assembly: GCA_036781305.1. Lineage (GTDB taxonomy): Bacteria > Bacteroidota > Bacteroidia > Flavobacteriales > Flavobacteriaceae > Lutibacter. The sequence goes on along the minus strand of DAIQBF010000022.1, from coordinate 1,116 downwards.
CATACGGGCATCATGGACAGGATTGCAGGAATTCGACAAAAATTGTTCCTGAATCTGACAATTGGCTATTAACCAATCGGTTGATTTCCAATCGGTGGCAACAGCGATTAAATGTTTTGTGACGGTAGGATTTATCGCTGCCATTTCCCAAGCAATTCCACCCCCTAAAGAGCCTCCAATAATGGCAAAAAGTTCCTTTATTTTTAAGGCTTCCAATCCCAACAAAAAGATTTTTGCAATATCTCTCGCCACAAAATCCTTATAATTTTCAATTACAAATCCATCATAGCCATTTCCAGGAATGTTAAAAGCTAAAATGGTATAGTGTTCTGTGTCAATCACTTTGTTTTGCCCCACTAAATCTTGCCACCAGCCATTTTCTCCAGCCACATCTGAATTACCTGTTAAGGCATGATTGATTAAAACTATTGGGGCCGAATACAAGGCTTTTCCAAAAAGTTGATAAGAAAGGTTAATAGGTTGAGATTCCTTTCCCTTTTCGGGAATAAAATCAGCTATTGTGATGTGTTTTAATGGTTTCATAATACTATTTTAAGCATTGCTGCAATCAATTTTTTTGATTCGGCATTAAATAATAGTGTTATAAGAAAGGCAGAAAATTACGGGAAGCAATTTCATTTTGTTATCTATCCAATTTGGTAGAATTTAGCACCTTCTTTGCTAGTCAAAGGGTTGCTAAGGCTTCAGCGGGTCTAATCCCTCTGCCTTTCTTAATAACAATATTCAATACGTTTATGAACTGAGCCGCAAATTAATGCATAAAATTTTTCTTAAACAATTGTTTTTTAGTTAAAATTTATTTTGCCAATTCTAAAACTTCTTTAAATGCCTTCAGCAAACCCTGTTTTAATTGGGCAAACCGGCATCATTCAAATGCCACGGCCTGCAACTCTTGCACCAAATTCAAGGAAATTGGTGTTGGTTTAAAAAGATTGTCTTGCACCGGACAACGGCTTTCCACAATTTTAATCCATTTTTGGAGTTCCTCTTCGGAAGCGTCAGAAATTGGTTTTACAGTAACTTCAATTGCCTGAAAACCCGCGCGTTCTTCTGTTGGAACACCCAAATATTTATCAACATCCAATGCGCCCGAAA
>DAIQBF010000021.1:21077-23400 GCA_036781305.1 Lutibacter sp. | reverse complement strand
GAATGTTTTTAAAATTTTCAGCATTAATATGTTCAGTAAAAGCATTTAAAGTATTTACCGTAATATCATTTTTAGTGCTGTCATTTTCCTTAAGCTGATTGCTTATATTGTATAAATAGCTTACAACATAGTTTTGATAAGGATAAAATGAAACCAGATTTTCCTCATTTAAACTAATGCCTTTTCTAAAATCGTAAAAAGTATCTGAAACTTCCGAAAACTGCTTAAGGCCAAGAACCCCTTTGTGATAATACGGATATACTTCTTTTAATCTATACAGAGGGAACTGGATTGCCGTATTTGTGAATTTTTTAAATCCTTTTGACATTGTGGCTTCATTTGCGAAAAAATCATTATAAACAACAAATCTTTCCTTGGAAAGGGAATCTATTTTAGCCTGAAAATCTTGTTCATTCAAGCCAAAATGGTGATACATCATAATTTCCTCCTTTCCATTTTCCAAAAATAAATTAATTAAAAATTCATTTTTAGCGCTTCCTTTTCCGCAAAATACCAGCGATTTATCAAAATCCCAAGTGTTAAGCCTAACCAAAACACTGTCTGAAGGTTCTAAATAAATATATTGAAAATCATTTCCATGCTTAAAAGTATATAAACCTTCCTCCAATGAAGGAATCTTCTTTAAAAATCGATTGCTTTTATCAAGCATTAAAGTATCTATTACTTTCTCGCCTTTCAAGAATAAAACATAGTTGGTTTTAGGGTTAATAATCTGTCCCCCAAAATAAGTGGCGGCATTCTTATTGCTCATTTCACAACCAACCGTTAAAAATACCAATATGACATAGGTAACATATTTCATATATTTATATTTTCTTCTTTTTTATAGGTCATACCTGCCTGCTGGCAGGCAGGTGAAATTCACTTATTATCATTCGTGTTTGTGTTGAATGTTCGTTAAGCTCATTTCATAAAAGTTTATTTGAAACAAAAGTACATACATCTATTTGGCTAGGCAGTTAATGAGATGTTAAATGTAGTGGGAAAGCTTATAAGCCCTGAAAATTAACTTTGGGTTTATTATTTTTTTTAAAATCTAATTCACTACTTTTGCAAAAAATTTAAAACCTTAATTTATAATGCTTTCAGTATCAAATTTATCTGTTCAATTCGGTAAACGTATTTTATTCGACGATGTAAACACAAAGTTTACCGTTGGAAATTGCTACGGAATTATTGGCGCCAACGGTTCAGGAAAATCAACATTCCTAAAAATAATTTCAGGCAAAATTGACCCAACGGCGGGACAAGTAATTTTGGACAAAGGCAAACGGATGTCTGTGCTTTCCCAAGATCACTTTGCTTTTGATGAATATCAGGTATTGGATACTGTGATGATGGGCAATAAAAAATTATTTAATCTGAAAAAAGAATTGGATGCTGTATATGCATTACCTGATTTTTCTGAAGAAGACGGGATAAAAGCCGGTGAATTAGGGGCTGAATTTGAAGAAATGGGCGGATGGAATGCCGAAAGCAACGCAGCTTCATTGTTATCTTCATTGGGAATTAAAGAGGATTTACATTATTCATTAATGGGAGACATAGACGGTAAAACAAAATTGCGTATTTTATTGGCGCAGGCCTTGTTTGGCAATCCGGATGTATTAATCATGGATGAGCCCACCAACGACTTGGATTTTGAAACCATTGCATGGTTGGAAAACTTTTTGGCAAATTATGACAACACCGTTATTGTGGTATCGCATGACCGTCACTTTTTAGATGCTGTTTGTACGCATATTTCGGATATAGATTTCGGGAAGATTAACCATTACTCGGGTAATTATTCTTTTTGGTATGAATCGAGCCAATTGGCGGCCAGACAAAGAGCACAGCAAAGTAAAAAAGCCGAAGACAAAAAGAAAGAATTAGAAGAATTTATTCGTCGTTTCTCCGCCAATGTTGCAAAATCTAAACAGGCAACCAGCCGTAAAAAAATGATTGAAAAGTTAAATGTTGATGAAATAAAACCTTCAAGCAGAAGATATCCTGCCATTATTTTTGAACTCGAAAGAGAAGCAGGTGACCAAATATTAAATGTTGAACATTTGTCTAAATCAAATGAAGATGGCGTATTGTTTAACGACATTAGTTTCATTTTAAATAAAGGCGATAAAGTGGCTTTGATTTCAAGAAACTCAAGAGCCGTTACCACCTTTTATGAAATTTTATATGGAAGCGAAAAAGCTGACAAAGGAAAATTTCAATGGGGTGTTACCACAAATCAATCCTATTTACCTTTAGACAACTCGGAGTTTTTTAATGACCCGAATCTAAATTTGGTGGATTGGCTGCGTCA
>DAIQBF010000021.1:0-21067 GCA_036781305.1 Lutibacter sp. | reverse complement strand
AAATATGCCAAAACAGAGGAAGAAAGAGAAGAAGTTTATTTAAGGGGATTTTTAGGGAAAATGATTTTTAGCGGTGAAGAAGCGCTAAAAAAATGCAATGTGCTTTCGGGCGGTGAAAAAGTGAGGTGTATGTTATCCAGGATGATGATGGTAAGAGCGAATGTGTTGATGTTAGATGAACCAACGAATCACTTAGATTTAGAGTCTATTCAAGCATTTAACAATTCCTTAAAAAACTTTAAAGAAACTGTTATCTTCACAACTCATGACCACGAATTTGCGCAAACTGTCGCCAATAGAATTATAGAAATTACACCAAAAGGAGTTATAGACAGGTATTCCACATTTGACGAGTATTTGGGCGATCCAAAAATTAAGGAATTACGGGATAGTATGTATTCTTAGTAAATCCTATCCCCAGCCCTTTCCAAAGGAAAGGGGGTTTGATTTGAAATTATAGAATATTTACAACAAAAAACTTTTAATATTTAATATTATTAGTGTCCGATAAAAATTCATAAAAAATGATTTATCTCAATTAAAATGGGCCTACAAACAGTTAGTCCCGATGGGACTAAAATAACTTTGTATGAGCTAAATGTTTGTAGAAACATAAAATAATTTAGTAATTAAAGCCCCTTTGAGGAGATTTGTTTGCATTAAATATTTAATCGGACAACAATAATTTAACTTCTAATATTTAACTTCTAATATTTAATATTTAACTTCTAATAGTTAACTTCTAATCCTATCCCCAACCCTTTCCAAAGGAAAGGGAGCTTGATTTGAAATAAATATTTATTTATAACAAAAAACCTTTAATATTTAACTTCTAATATTTAATATTTAACTTCTAATTAGCCTCTTTTTCTTTTAAAAATATTTTTAATAAATGATTTAGGGGCTTCTTCATTACCATATTTGTCGGCGTATTTTCCGTAACCATAGCCATAGCCATAATGGTTGCCGTATCCATAATGGCTTAATTTCATGGTAAAATCATTGAGTACAATACTAACATTTGATATTTCTTCTTTACTGTATTTTTCGTTAATCATTTTAAGCATTCCTTTTTGGGAAAACATTTGTCTGACAATATAAAGCGTTGAATCTGCATATTTCAACAACTCAACAGCATCGCTCACCAATCCTATAGGCGGTGTATCTAAAATAATATAATCGTAATTATCTTTTAAACTGTCAATCAGTTCATCTGTTGCAGCACCAATCAATAATTCTGAAGGATTTGGAGGTACATGGCCGGCAACAATAACATCCAGATTGGGGACTTTCGTTTTTTGGATAATCGCTTCAATATTTTCTTCTCCTATTAAATAGTTAACAACTCCTTTTTCATTGGAAACATCAAAATCATCAAATATTTTTGGTTTGCGTAAATCCAGTCCAACCAAAATTGTTTTTTTTCCGCCCAAGGCAAAAACCGTCGCCATATTAATGGAAATAAATGTCTTCCCTTCCCCACTGACTGATGACGTAACCATAATGGTTTTACATTTGTCCTTGGTGCTTCTGGTAAACAAAAATTGAATGTTTGAGCGCAATGCCCTAAATGATTCGGCCACACCTGAATTTGGATTCGTAAAAACCGATAAATTACTTTCGGTGCCATTGTTTCCCACAACCCCTAAAATTGGTATTGGTGAAATTTTTTCAATGTCTTCAGTAGAATGAATTCGGGTATCTAAAACTTCTTTGGCAATAATTACAAAAAGCGGAAAAATAGTTCCCAAGAGCAAAGCAATCATATAATTAAACTGCATTCTTGGCAAGATTGATTCCTGCCCTGTATCTTTTGCGGTGTCCAAAACAGAAATGTCCGATACGCTTGCCGCAATCGCAATATCGGCTTCATAACGCTTCTGCATCAGGAAAACATAATTGGATTCGGTTAAACTGTATTTTCTTTGAAAATTTAATAATTTTTGCTCTTTCTTCGGAAGTTTGTCCAGCTCGTAATTATAGGTGTTTAATCGATTTCTGCTGTTATTCAGGGTGATTTTAGTTTGATTCCTTAAGGAGGACAGATTTTCGAGCAACACATTTCTTGTGGTTTCAACTTCTTGGTTCACCGCTATTAATGAAGGATGATTTGAAGTAACTTCTTTTGATAATTTTTCCTTTTTAATGGAAAGTTCCGTTAATTTTCCCACCATTCCGGAAATAGAGCCATCTTCAATATTTATAATTGCTGGAGCCGGAATATTGGTGAAATCTGTATGGTTTTTTATGTAGTTTTCCAAATTGTTGAAATACACAATTCTATCGCCCAATTGCTCTTGCATCTTATCTAAACTTACTGTTTGTGAATAGATTTCACCTCCTTCAGCCGACAATTGATAAATTGAATTTTCCTGTTTAAATTTTCCAATATTGTCTTCTATTAATTTTAAACTGTCTGAAGTATTTCTAAACTGGGCGTCAATAAATTCCTTGGTGCTTCTGGCATAATTTGTTTTTTCATCCAATTCATGTTCAGCCAAAACTTTAACGGTTTCATTTAAATAATCAACAATTCTATTTTTGTTGGGACCCGTTAATGACAATTCTATTAAAGAGGTTCCGGTAAGCCCTGTTGCTCTTACATTCTGATATTGGCCAGCTACTTGTCCAATGGATTTCAACTGAATATAAAACGATTGTCCCTTTAGGTCTTTTACCTCTTTTACAAGTGCAAGTTGCGCTTTTAAAAATGGAAGGTTTATATATTCATCAATTAGAAATATTTTTGAAAACCGAGTTTTATTGTTTTCAAAATCTTTTAACGATTCATCTTTATAGTTTATTAATTTATAAGTGTCTTCCCCATCAAAATCGACTGAAAGCTCAAAACGTTCATCATCAATAAAATTAATTTTTATTAGGGTGTTAAGCAGTTGGTATTGGTTAGGCTGTAATTTTATGGTAAATGGCGTTTCGCCGTATGCATCTTCAATTCTGAAACGGCCATCTTTTAAATACTCAACATAAAAATTGAGCCGGCTTATTACTTTTTCATTATGGGATCTGGATGTTAACGCCTTCCTGATGGATTCTACCCTATCACTAACTCCACCCCAATTAAATGCAATATTGGTTCCTGATGAAAAAAGCGGGTTTTGTTTTTCGTTTACGGCGATTGTTGTACTAAGTCCGTATATTTTTTGGGAGGAAATATTGAAATAATATGCGATTGCCATACCAATGGCGATCGTTGCCGCAAACCATTTCCAATTTGCTAAAATTCGAAATAAATAATCTTTAATATTAGAGATTTGCTCACTTGGATTTTCAATAAATTTGAATTTATTATCCATAAAATATTATAAATTTTTAACTAATAAAACAGAGGTTATTAAAAATGACAATACTGAAACAACGGTTGTAAATGCCTGTAAACCTGTAGTTCCAATTCCCCAAGATTTTTGTTTTAACGGAGCCACATAAATAATATCGTTGGGTTGAATATAGAAATACTCCGATTCAAAAATGGCAATTTCATTCATGTTTATTTTGTATTTTTTTACTCCATCGGGTGTTTTTCTTATAATCAGCACATTTTCACGGTCACCAAAAGTGGAAATTTCACCGGAATTGGCAATGGCATCAATGATAGAAACTTGGTTTTGCGCTAAGTTTTTTGTGCCGGGTGAACCCACTTCACCGGTGACGATAAAGTTGATGCCCCCCAATTTAACAGTCACAAAAACAGTTTCGGGATTCTTTAAAAATTTACCTAACTCAATTTCTATTTTTTCCCTGGTTTCTTTTTCGGTAAAACCCAAAACATTTATTTCCCCAATGTAAGGAATTCTTATATTTCCATGGTTATCAATGGTATATCCTGAATAATAAAGGCCGCCCGCACCACCGCCGCCCGAAGCGTTATTCTTAAAAAGCGCAACGAGTTCCTGGTTTTCGGCTTTAATGTCAAAGTATAGAATATCGTTTACCTGCAAACGATAAGGCTCATTATTTAACTTATAAATTTCCGATTTGCTTACTGGCTCACCTTGGAAAGATGTCACTTTCTTCGTTGGAACACAAGATGTTAACAGACTTATAACGGCAACGTATAAAAAAAAATTCTTCATAAAATTTTTATCAGGCTTAGGCAAATATAATTTTAAATAGCGTATTAAAATAATTTTTCAACTATTTTCGCATTTAAATTGACTTGTCATGGAATGGTTTAAAATTAGGTCATTTATCACTTTTTTATTTATATCAACAAATCGACACGGCGTACATTCCCCTTTTGTTTATCATTTAGTGACCAAATGTTTTAATGCCAAAACAAATTCATCTAAAATAATTGCGGTTAACAAGATTAGAAAATCATTGTATTCCAATCATAAAAGCATCACAATAACAGATTATGGCAAAGGTTCTTTGTTTTTTAAAAACAACGAACGAAAAGTGTCAGATATCGCAAAAATAGCTGGAATATCTTCTAAAAGAGCAAAACTTCTACTTCGGATTATTGACTATTTTAATCCTAAAAACATACTGGAAATTGGAACATCAGTTGGATTGGGTACCTCAGTTTTAAGTATTGGAAACCCAGAAGCTGATGTTGTTACCCTTGAAGGCTGCGAAAAAACGGTCCAAGTTGCTAAAGAATTGTTCAAAACAAATCATTTAAACAATATTCAATTGGTTGTTGGGAATTTCAATGATACGCTTCCTTCGGTTGTAAAAGGCAAACAATTCGATTTAATTTATTTCGATGGAAATCACCAAAAGGAAGCCACAATTCAATATTTCAATCAATGCCTTGAAACGGTCCATAACGATTCCTTATTTATTTTTGATGATATTAATTGGTCACCGGAAATGCAACTGGCCTGGGAGGAGATAAAAAATCATCCAAAAGTTACCATCACCATCAATACTTTTTTTTGGGGGTTTGTGTTTTTCAGAAGAGAACAAGAAAAACAGCATTTTACCATTAGGGTTTAATTAAATTCTCAAAAAAATTAGTTAATTTGCAATATGAAAATTTATACAAAAACCGGAGATAAAGGCAAAACCTCTCTTTTTGGGGGAACAAGGGTGCCAAAATACCATTTAAGGATTGAAGCTTATGGTACCGTAGATGAGCTAAATACACATATTGGCTTGATTCGTGATCAAAAAATTGATTCGCATACTACCGAAATTCTGCTAAAAATCCAAAACGAATTATTTACTTTAGGATCCATGTTGGCAACGCCTCCAGAAAAAGAAATCTTAAAAAGCGGAAAAGAACGTTTAAATATCCATAAACTTTCGGAAGAATCCGTTGTGCTTTTAGAAAATGAAATTGACCTGATGAACGAATCCCTGCCGCCAATGTCGCATTTTATTTTGCCTGGCGGACATACAACCGTGTCATTTTGTCATATTGCAAGATGCATTTGCAGAAGAGCTGAGCGGATAACCACTTTATTAAATGATGAAAGTGCCATAAATTCAACTATTTTAATGTATTTAAATCGACTTTCTGACTATCTATTTGTGCTGGCACGAAAGTTGACAATTGACAATCAGGCTAAGGAAATTCCTTGGATTCCTGAGAAAATAAAATAAGTTCTTTTTTATTTTGAAATAAAGAGAGAAATAGCTTGCCTAATTAAGTAAAAAAATTACTTTTGCAAAAATTTAATACGGAGAAGTTATGTATTGGACACTAGAATTAGCATCATATTTAGCGGATGCGCCTTGGCCTGCAACAAAAGATGAATTGATTGACTATGCAATTAGGACCGGAGCACCTTTAGAAGTTGTGGAAAACCTTCAAGAAATTGAAGATGAAGAAGAAAATTTCGAATCAATTGTCGAAATTTGGCCAGATTACCCCACTGAAGAAGATTATCTTTGGAACGAGGATGAATATTAAATATACACCAAACAAAAAAAAGTCTCTATTGAGACTTTTTTTTGTTTGTCAATTATAATTTAAGATAGATTTAAAACTATTTAACATTTAAAAAATTAACTTTACCAGCCATTAAATATCAATATAAATTACTGTAATTTTACAAGTAATATTTAAAAATTTGACACCTTAAAAATGAGTATCATAAATTCAGTCCTTAAATTTTTTGTTGGAGATAAAAAAAAGAGTGATTTGGCATTGCTTCAGCCAATTGTTGCCAAAGTCAATGTTTTTGAAAACGAAATAACAAACTTAACAAACGATCAATTACGTGAAAAAACGGCTTACTTTAAGCAAATAATATCAGATTCAACGTTCGAGTTTTCTTCAAAAATCGAAGAATTAAAAGCAGAATTAACCGAAGCAAACATTGATCGAAAAGAAGAAATTTATGCTGAAATTGATAATTTGGAAGACGATTTATACCAAGCATCAGAAAAAGCATTAGACGAAATTATGCCCGAAGCATTTGCAGTTGTTAAAGAAACAGCCAAACGCTTCACACAAAATAAAACCATTACTGTTACGGCAACTCCTTTTGATCGGGAACTATCCGCAACACGAGATAATATTTCCCTTGAAAATGACAAGGCCATTTGGGACAATGAATGGGATGCCCAAGGAATAAAAGTCACTTGGGATATGATTCATTACGACGTACAACTAATTGGCGGCTCGGTTTTACATCAAGGTAAAATTGCCGAAATGATGACTGGTGAAGGTAAAACATTGGTTTCAACGCTCCCAATTTATTTAAATGCACTTACCGGAAAAGGCGTGCATTTGGTAACCGTAAATGATTATTTGGCAAAACGTGATGCTGCCTGGATGGGTCCAATTTTTGAATTCCACGGATTAAGAATAGATTGTATCGATCACCATGAACCAAATTCTGACGCGCGAAGGAATGCCTACAATGCCGATATTACTTACGGAACAAATAACGAATTTGGTTTTGATTATTTGCGTGATAATATGGCGCATTCCCCGAACGATTTGGTGCAACGCCCCCCAAACTTCGCCATTGTGGATGAGGTCGATTCCGTTTTGATTGATGATGCACGTACACCTTTAATTATTTCAGGCGCAACAGCGAATGCCGACCGTCACGAATTTAACGAATTAAAACCCAGTGTTGACAGAATTGTTTCTATCCAACGAAATTATTTAACTGCTGTTTTGGCCGAAGCAAAAAAATTATTGGCGGAAGGCGATACCAAAGAAGGTGGCTTTTTATTGCTTCGTGTTTATAGAGGTTTGCCAAAAAGCAAGGCTTTAATTAAATTTTTAAGTCAGGAAGGAAATAAACTACTCTTGCAAAAAACGGAGAATCATTACATGCAGGATAACAACCGTGAGATGCCTAAAATTGATGAGGAGTTATATTTTGTGATTGATGAAAAAAATAATTCCATTGAACTAACCGATAAAGGAATTACCTACTTGTCTGGTGATGACGGTGATAATAACTTCTTCATTTTACCCGATTTAAGCACTGAAATTGGAAAATTAGAACATGAAAACAATGCTCCGGAAGTTTTAACCGCGAAAAAAGAAGAATTATATCGTGATTACAGCATAAAAAGCGAACGAATTCACACAATGAATCAATTGCTGAAAGCATACACTTTATTTGAAAAAGATATTGAGTATGTGATTATGGAAGATAAAATTAAAATAGTTGACGAGCAAACCGGACGTATTATGGAAGGTCGCCGTTATTCAGACGGATTACATCAGGCGATTGAAGCAAAAGAGAACGTAAAAATTGAAGCTGCCACCCAAACTTATGCAACCGTTACGCTTCAAAATTACTTTAGGATGTACCGGAAATTGGCGGGTATGACAGGAACTGCCGTTACGGAAGCAGGGGAATTCTGGGAAATTTATAAATTGGATGTTATTGAAATTCCGCCCAACAGAGAATTGATTCGTGATGATCGAGACGATTTGGTTTTTAAAACCAAGCGCGAAAAATACAATGCCGTTATTGATGAAATTGTAAACTTGGTAAATTTAGGCCGACCTGTTTTGGTGGGAACCACTTCTGTGGAAATTTCTGAATTGCTAAGCCGAATGCTTACCATAAGAAAAATAAAACACAATGTGTTAAACGCCAAACTCCATAAAAGAGAAGCCGATATTGTTGCTGAAGCAGGAAATTCAGGGGTGGTAACCATTGCCACAAATATGGCGGGTCGTGGAACGGATATAAAACTTTCAGATGAAGTTAAAAAGGCTGGAGGTTTGGCCATTGTTGGTACAGAACGTCATGATTCACGTCGCGTTGACCGACAGTTACGAGGTAGAGCTGGCCGTCAGGGGGATCCAGGTTCCTCTCAATTTTATGTATCATTGGAGGACAATTTAATGCGATTGTTCGGATCGGAACGCATTGCGAAAATGATGGACAGAATGGGGCTTCAGGAAGGTGAAGTTATTCAACACTCCATGATTTCCAAATCCATTGAACGCGCGCAACGTAAAGTGGAGGAAAACAACTTTGGAGTTCGTAAACGATTGTTGGAATATGATGACGTAATGAATTCTCAAAGAGAAGTTGTTTACAAACGCCGTCGCCACGCGTTATATGGGGACAGATTGCAAGTTGATATTGTAAATATGGTTTATGATACCTGCAATATGCTGATTAGAGAAAATAAATACACAAATGATTTTGAGAATTTCGAATTTGAATTGATTCGTTTTTCTTCCACAACTTCCCCTTTCAACGAAGAAGAATTTAAATCGCAAACGGAACAAGAACTTACCGACCAACTTTTTGATGTGGTTTACAAACATTACAAAGAGAAATTAGAAAGAAATGCCAAAGCTGCTTTTCCCGTAATTAAGGATGTTTATGAAAATCATGGGGAAAAATACGAGCGAATTGTAGTTCCTTTTACCGATGGTGTAAAAGAATTAAAAGTAATCACCAATTTAAAAACGGCTTATGAAACCGGTGGAAAAGAGTTGGTAACAGATTTTGAAAAAAATATAACTCTTGCCATTATCGATGACACTTGGAAAGATCATTTACGGCAAATGGATGAGTTAAAACAATCGGTTCAAAATGCGACTTATGAGCAAAAAGATCCGCTTTTAATTTACAAATTCGAATCGTTTGAGCTTTTTAATGGAATGCTTGATACCGTAAATAAAGAAGTCTTGTCGTTTTTATTTAAAGGTGAATTGCCTTCTCAAGACGCAACACGTGTTTTACCGGCAAGAGAACAAAAACGTGAAAAAGTTCAATTGAGCAAGGAAGAATACAGCAGTTCCGTTCCGAATCAGCAAACCAATCAGACACAGCAGCAACAAGCAGTTGAAACCATTGTGCGCACTGAGCGGAAAATTGGACGAAATGAACAAGTGACCATCAAACATGTAATGTCTGGTGAAAATAAATCACTAAAATACAAACAGGCAATTCCTTTAATTCAAAAAGGGGATTGGGTTTTGGTAGAAGAATAACAAATATCTCAAGAATATAAAAAAAGCTATCCTAAATGAATTTTGGATGGCTTTTTTTGTTGGTAAATTTCAATTTCTAATCCGTTATGGATATTATTAAACAACCTATAAAATATTTTACGTTTTTGTGATTTGATGGTTGAAAAATGATTTTGAAATTCATAGGCGGAAATTTGATTTTAAATTTTCCGGAGTTAATTATCAAATTGTTATTTGAACAGGTTCCCCATATAAATCAAATTCCGTAGCTGAAGTAATTTTTATATTGGCGAATTTACCCACTTGCACATAGTGTTCTGTGGCGTCAATCAGCACTTCATTATCAACATCTGGTGAATCAAATTCTGTTCTTCCAACAAAATAATTACCATCCTTTCTGTCGATAATAACCTTAAAAATCTCCCCTACTTTTTCCTGATTCAATTCAAAAGAAATCTGGCTTTGCAAATCCATAATGTCACTTACCCTTTTTTGTTTCACTTTTTCGGGAATAGTGTCTTTTAAACTGGCGGCGTGGGTATTTTCCTCGTGGGAATAGGCAAAAACACCCAAACGTTCGAAACGCATTTCGGCTACCCATTTTTTTAGTTCCTGAAAAATTTCTTCAGTTTCACCAGGATAACCAACAATTAAGGTCGTTCTGATTGCCATATCCGGAACCGATTTTCTGAACTCCGCAATTAAATTGGTAGTTTTTTCATGGGAAGTTCCCCTGCGCATCGACTTTAAAATATCATCGTTGATATGCTGTAGCGGAATGTCTAAATAATTACACACTTTTGGTTCATTTTTTATGACTTCCAACACATCCAAAGGAAAACCCGTTGGAAAGGCATAATGCAAACGAATCCATTCTATACCGTCTATTTTTGCCAATTCAGTCAATAAATCGGCCAAGGCTCTTTTTTTGTAAATATCGAGTCCGTAATAGGTTAAATCCTGCGCAATTAAAATCAGTTCCTTGATTCCTTTTTTGGCCAATTTTGTGGCTTCAATCACCAAATTTTCAATCGGTGTGGACACATGTTTTCCGCGCATCAAAGGAATGGCACAAAATGAACAAGGCCTGTCACAACCTTCCGCAATTTTCAAATAGGCATAATGGGTCGGCGTGGTGGTCAATCGTTCACCAATTAGCTCATGTTTATAATCGGCCTCCAACACTTTTAACAGATTGGGCAAATCATGAGTTCCGAAATATTCATCGACATTGGGAATTTCCTTTTGTAAATCGGGCTTGTAACGTTCACTCAAACAACCGGTAACATAGATTCTATCAATTTCACCCAATTCTTTTTTATTGACATAGTGCAAAATGGTATTTATCGATTCTTCTTTGGCATCGCCAATAAATCCGCAGGTATTAATCACCACAATGTTTCCGTCATCATTTTCATCTTCATGAACCACCTTTTTATTGTTAGCAATCAATTGTCCCATCAACACTTCACTATCGTAAACATTCTTGGAGCAACCTAAAGTAACCACATTTATTTTATTTTCTTTTTTTGATTTTGTTCTCATGAATTATTAGTTAGTATTGAGTAGTTAGTATTGAGTTAGTTTTAAATGATTTATGAAGAATACTATTCGATTTAAAAGATATGAATTCGGATTTTTTGTAATAAATATCAAGTAAAATCTCTCAATACTATTCACTAAAATCTCAAAAACCTACTTAAAAAATGAATCCACAAATTCAATTTTATTGAACACCTGTAAATCATCAATCCCTTCTCCAACGCCAATGTATTTAACAGGAATTTTAAACTGGTCGGAAATACCGATGACCACACCGCCTTTGGCAGTGCCATCCAGCTTTGTGACAGCCAACGCAGTAACTTCAGTCGCTTTGGTAAATTGTTTGGCCTGTTCAAAAGCGTTTTGGCCGGTGGAGCCATCCAATACCAACAAGACTTCGTGAGGTGCATCTGACACCACTTTTTCCATGACCCGTTTTATTTTGGTCAGTTCGTTCATCAAATTAATTTTATTGTGCAATCTGCCCGCTGTGTCAATAATCACCACATCGGCATTTTGGGCAACGGCAGATTTCAACGTATCAAAAGCCACGGAAGCCGGATCGCTTCCCATTTCCTGGCGAACCATAGGCACATCAACCCTATCGGCCCAAACTTGTAATTGATCAATTGCGGCAGCACGAAAAGTATCCGCAGCGCCCAGCACCACTTTTTTACCGTTTTTGGTAAATTGGGAAGCCAGTTTGCCGATGGTTGTCGTTTTTCCAACGCCATTAACGCCAACGACCATAATGACATAAGGTTTTTTATTTGAAGGAATCGTAAAATCAGTTTCATTTCCCGCATTGGTTTCGGCCAATAAACCGGCTATTTCTTCCCGAAGAATGGAATTTAATTCATCAGTTCCCAAATAAGTGTCTTTTAAAACCCTTGCTTCAATCCTTTCAATAATTTTAAGTGTAGTCACCACGCCGACATCAGAAGAAATTAGCACTTCTTCCAAATCGTCCAATACCTGATCGTCAACCTTAGATTTTCCTGCAATTGCTTTGGACAGCTTCGAAAAAAAAGTCGTTTTTGTTTTTTCCAGCCCTTTGTCCAGAGTTTCTTTCTTTTCTTTGGAAAATAATTTTTTGAATAAACTCATTTTTTAAAAATTACTGCTGTAAATATAAAAAAAAGCTACCCTCAAAAGATTGAAAGTAGCTTTATTCGTTAATCTATAAACAAATTGTTATTTTTTGCTCAAGAAGTCTTTTACGTGTAAGGGATCCATTATAGCTTCTACAAAAGTGTAAGCTCCAGTTTTAGGAGATTTCACCATTTTTATAGCTTTTGATAATCTTTTTGATCCTGTTTGTAACGACGCTACTGATTTCTTTGCCATGATCTTCTTTTATTTAATTTCTTTATGAACAGTCATTTTTTTCAAGATAGGATTGAATTTTTTAATTTCCATTCTATCTGGGGTATTCTTTTTGTTCTTTGTGGTAATATACCTAGAAGTACCTGGTAATCCCGTACCTTTATGTTCAGTACACTCTAAAATTACTTGAATTCTATTTCCTTTAGTCTTTGCCATCTCTATTATTTTTTATAAAAACCATTTGCCACTGCTTTTTTCATAACAGCTGAGATTCCTAATTTATTGATATTCTTTAAAGCAGATGTAGATATTTTTAAGATAATCCATCTATCTTCTTCCGCAATATAGAAACGCTTTTTAATTAAATTAGCGTCAAATTTTCTTTTAGTTCTATTTAATGCGTGAGAAACATTGTTTCCTACCATTGCTTTTTTTCCAGTAAGTTCGCAAACTCTTGACATATTTCTGTACCTTTTTAGTATATTCTCAAAACGAGATGCAAAATTAAATCTTTAAACTCGAATACACAAACTTATTTTGTTAGTTTTTCAAAATTTCTTTTCTCAGCAATTCCAATGCTTTATTTGAAGCGCGTGCAATTACTTTTTCTCGTGGTTTTCCGAAGAAAAATTCTTCTGAAAAAACAGTTGTGGGCGTGGCAATGGCAATAAAAACGGTTCCAACTGTTTTGTCGGTCTCATCTGTTGTCGGTCCAGCGTTTCCGGTAGTTGCGAGCCCATAATCCGTGTTGAATTTTTCTTGAATGCCCTTCGCCATAGCCTCTGCTGTTTGGGCGCTCACCACCGTGTTTTCAGCTATTATTTTTTCGGGCACATTCAGCTCCTTAATTTTTATTGTTTTGCTATAAGCCACTATTCCCCCCACAAAATACTTGGATGCGCCTGGAACTGAAGTAATTATTTTAGCGATATTTCCTCCTGTGCAGCTCTCCGCCACAGCCAAGGTCTGCTTTTTATCGGTTAACAATTGCCCAATAACCGATTCAATCGTTTCATTTTCTTCGAAACCAACGATAATTTCTGGAATTAATTTCGCCAATTTTCCCATTTCACTGGAAATAGCGATGCTGAGCATTTCAAGGGTTGTCCCATTTGCGCTTAATCGCAAACGTACTGTGCCAAAAGATGGCAAATAAGCCAACTTGACAAAAGATGGCAAATGAGTTTCCCAATCTTCAATTTTTTCGGCAAGCATGCTCTCTCCCATTCCGTAAGTAATAATTGTTTTATGAAGAATAAAAGGCAATTTATAAGTTGCCTGTAATTTAGGCAATACGCTTTGCAACATCAGCCCTTTCATTTCATAAGGAACCCCAGGCAATGAAACCACCACTTTATTGTTTTCGCTAAACCACATCCCCGGGGCAGTGCCAAATTCATTTTTTAAAGGAATACATTTTGAAGGTACCAAAGCCTGATTTCTGTTTACTTCGGTAAACGGATAATTTATTTTGGCAAATAGCTGTTCAATATGGGCAACTATTTCCTCGTTCAAAACCAGAGTGTCATTAAAATATTCTGCTAAGGTTAATTTGGTAATGTCGTCTTTTGTTGGTCCAAGTCCGCCAGTAATAATAACAATATTTGCATTTGACTGCGCTTCTTTTACCGCTTTCAAAATATGCTGCTTATCATCCTGAACAGAGGTGATTTGATAAACTGAAATTCCGATTTTATTCAATTCCTCGGCAATCCATTTTGAATTTGTATCTAAAATTTGACCAATTAAAATTTCATCGCCAATGGTAATTATTTCTGCTTGCATTATTTCACTATATTTGCGATAAATGTAGTAATTAACACGCAACCTTTTACTAATAATTGCATCTAATTATCATAAACTATAACTAAAAAAAACAACTACAGCTATGATTTCCGCCAAGCTATTAAGCGACAATGAGCTTCTTGAACAGATAGAAAATTGTTCATTGGCCCCAGAATTATTTACCCACGAAGCCATGCTGAGGCTTGCATGGATTTTAATCCAAAAACACGGATTGGAAGTTGCCATTGTTAAAAGCATTCACATAAAAGAAAAGTATTATAAAACAGCTTTAAAAAGCGATAAGTTCAACAAAACTTTGACCAGGGCCTATGCCGAAATTTTATATTACTTTATGAAGAAGTCCAAAACCGATAATTTTGATAAGTTATTGCGGGAATTTCCAAGATTAAAATTCGACTTTCAGAAATTGGTAAAAACGCATTATGGCTACAATATTTTAAAAGAGCACCGTCAAGAAATACCTAAAGATTTTAGGCCAATTATATTTTCGTTTTAGGCAATTTTTTTTCTTGCTCCAAAACAACCTGAAATGGAATTCTGGTTTCTAAAAAAACAGAATGACAAAATAAATGCACCTCAAAAGGTGCATTTTAATTTAGTAAACGGCAGATTTATTTTACGGTAATGCGAAAATTTTCGACACCATTTAGCGTTCCTGTCAAGATATCATTTTCAGCCACTTTACCCACGCCTTCAGGAGTTCCTGTAAACAATATATCCCCTTTTTTAAGCGTGAAAAATTGAGAAACATAAGCAATCAACTCGTCTATTTTCCAAAGCATTGCGTTTGTATTTCCATCCTGGACTATTTTATCGTTTTTTTGCAAAATAAACTTTAAATCGTTTAAATCTCCCAAACTTTCTTTTAGAAAAAACTCCCCAATTACGGCACTTCCGTCAAATGCTTTTGCTTTTTCCCAAGGCAATCCCTTTTCTTTGCAATCATCCTGAATGTCACGTGCCGTAAAATCAATTCCCAAACCAATTTCATCATAATAAGTGTGCGCAAATTTTTGGTCAATGTATTTTCCGACTTTTTTTATTTTTACCAAAATTTCCACTTCATAATGAACTTCCTTGGAAAATGGGGGAATAAAAAAAGGCTGATTTTTTAACAATATGGCGGAATCAGGCTTTAAAAAAATAACCGGATTCAGTGGTTTTTCATTTTGTAATTCGGCAATATGCTTTGCGTAATTGCGCCCAATGCAAATTATTTTCATGGTGATTATTAAAAGATTGAAAGTATGAATATTAGATATAAAATATTAGATATTAGATATTAGAAGTTTAAAATATTTTCTAATAAAAAAAACGATCGAACGATTAAACAATTGAACGATTCAACAATTATTCATTTTTAATTGATTAAGGAATCCATTTTTTTTCAAAGTTTGGTTTACGCTTTTCTAAAAAGGCATTTCTTCCCTCCTTGGCTTCCTCTGTCATATACGCCAAACGCGTTGCTTCGCCGGCAAAAACCTGTTGTCCAACCATCCCATCATCGGTTAAATTCATGGCAAATTTCAACATTCTGATAGAAGTTGGGGATTTTGCCAATATTTCCTGTGCCCAATCATAGGCCGTTGCCTCTAATTTTTCATGGGGAATTACCGCATTTACCATACCCATTTCATAGGCTTCCTGTGCGGAATAACTTCTTCCGAGAAAAAATATTTCACGCGCTTTTTTCTGCCCAACCATTTTTGCTAAATATGCAGATCCATAACCACCATCAAAACTGGTGACATCGGCATCAGTTTGTTTAAAAATGGCATGTTCTTTACTTGCCAAAGTTAAATCACAAACTACGTGCAAACTATGTCCGCCACCAACAGCCCAACCCGGAACTACTGCAATTACAGGTTTCGGCATAAAGCGAATTAAACGTTGAACTTCTAAAATATTTAAACGATGATATCCATCTTCACCAACATATCCCTGGTGGCCACGCGCTTTTTGATCGCCTCCGCTGCAAAAAGAATAGATGCCGTCTTTGGTGGAAGGTCCTTCAGCCGAGAGCAAAACCACGCCAATTGAAGTGTCTTCCTGCGCATCGTAAAACGCCTCATACAATTCCTTTGTGGTTTTGGGCCTGAATGCATTTCTAACATCTGGTCTGTTAAATGCTATTCGTGCTACTCCATTGCATTTTTTATAAGTTATATCCTCAAAATTTTTGGCTGATATCCAATTTATTTCTTTCATAAGTATATGTTATTTGTTTTTATTGGCCACACGTATCTGATGACAGGCAGGTGTAATTTGCATATTCTTGCCGGCAAGCAGGTTCATCCTCTTTTTATTGAAAAAATTTCCGTTATGCTTATTTTATTGTCGTTTCAATTAGAACGTAAAAATAAATCATTTAAATGATTTAAAAAATTATAAGCCTAAAACTTAGATCCTCTTATTTTCAGGGCAAAAAAAATTGATTTTGAAAAGAATGATTTTTCATTTTATAACTGTTTATGGTTTTGGTTTTTAAAAAAAATACATAACTTTAAGGCATGAAAAATTTACTGCTAAAAAAAATAGGTTTCTTAGGGCTTTCATTACTGATTTCCAGTGCGCTTATTTCACAAAACATCCAATCGAAAAAATTTAGTTCAAGGGAATTAAATAATGATCGTTATCTGAAAATTTACGTTCCGCCAAGTTATGCGAGCGATGAAACAAAATTATATCCACTTGCCGTTGTGCTGGATGCCGAGTATCTATTTGATGTTTATGTAGGAAATTCCATCCTTTTCTCATCAATGGAAAAAGCCCCGGAGCAAATTATTGTCGGCATCAATCAAAATCGGTACAATGAGCGTGCAAGAGATTGCTCCTATTCAAAAGAAAATAGTTTGCCAACGGCAGAAAGTGAGGCGTTTTATCGGTTTATAAGAAGTGAATTGTTGGATTATTTAGAAGAAAATTACAGACTGTCGCCTTTTAAAACCATTGTAGGCAACACGCTCACAGCCAATTTTATCAATTATTTTTTAATTGAAGACAATCCCGGTTTTAACGCATTTATAGCCATTAATCCATATTATGCTCAAGATATGCCTGTGTTGTTACAACAAAAAATCCCCTCCCTAAAAGAGGAAAACAGGTATTATTATTTGTCCAACGGCCCATACAATCCAGAAAATTGGAAAACCGCCATAAACAACACCAATGAGCTATTGATTACCGCCAATAATCCAAAATTTAAGTATAAATATGAATTCCTCGAAAATAGCAATGCTGTGGCATCGATAGGGCAAACCATTCCGAGTGCCCTTGCCTATATTTTTGATTTATACTCGGCAATTTCAAAAGAAGAGTTTGAAAAAAACATCAAAGACCTTTCTCCTGCTGATGCAATTGCCTATCTGGAAAATAAATATGTAGAAATCGACTATTTATTCGGAAGCAACCTAAAAATAAGGGAAAGCGACATTTTCGCCATTGAATCCATTATTTTAGATAAAGAAAATGGGGATTATTTAAAAGATTTTGGAGAAATGATCAACAAACTATATAAGGAATCTCCTATTGGTGATTACTATATCGGGCGCTATTATGAAACAGGCGGCAAATTTAAACAAGCATTGTCCTATTACAAAAACGGTTATATGAAACTGCCGGAAGGCGATCCTAATGCCGATGGTTACTATGAAAATATTGAAAGGGTGCTCAAAAAAAGAGACGGAACTTACCGAGAAAATGAATAATTAAAAATGAATAAATAATAATTAACTTATTAACAAATAATTCTCCAATGAAAAAAAATTTAATTGCGATAGCACTATTAGTAAGTACAACTTTTTTTTACGCACAGGAAAATGCTGTTGTAAAAGTCAACATTCCAAGTGAACAAGCCTATCAATTTACACCGATTTTGGATATTGAGGCATCCGCTGTAAAAAGTCAGGGAAAAACAGGAACCTGCTGGAGTTTTGCAACTTCTTCATTTTTTGAATCTGAAATCTATAGAAATACAGGTAAAAATATTGATATTTCTGAAATGTACACAGTTCGCAATACATACCCGGCAAAAGCATGGAATTATGTCATGCGCCAAGGCACTGCCCAATTTGGCGAAGGTGGCTTGTCCCACGATGTGTTAAATTCTATAAAATTAAACGGATTGGTTCCCGAAAGCGCCTATTCCGGATTATTAAATGATGCGACCAATCACGATCATTCAAAAATTATTCCCGACCTTAAAGTCGTTTTAGATGCCTATATTAAAAATGAAGACAAATCAACTGCTAGAAGTTGGCAAGTAGCCACGGATTCTATTTTAGATGCACAACTTGGTAAAGTTCCCGAAAGTTTTAGTTACAACAACGTGGTTTACACACCTAAGACGTTTTTGGAGATGACCAAACTAAACACTTCAGATTATATTTCGCTGACTTCTTTTTTGCAACAACCATTTTACACTACTTTTATTTTGAATATTCCGGATAACTTTTCAAATGGAATTTTCTACAATATTCCTTTGGATGAATTGGTCAATGAAGTTGATAATGCACTTAAAAATGGCTATTCTTTGGCATTGGACTGCGATGTTTCAGAAAAAACTTTTTCACAAAAATACGGTGTTGCCGTAGTTCCTGAAAATATAGAAAATAATGAAAAAGCAATGACTCACATTGTAGCAGAAACTACAGTTTCGCCTGAATTCAGACAACAGGAATTTGAGAATTACGATACTACAGATGGCCATTTAATGCATATTGTGGGCTTGGTAAAAGACCAAAACGGCACAGAATATTACAAGGTGAAAAATTCTTGGGGAACCACTGGCGATCGCATTGGCAACAGCGGTTATGTGTATATGAGTAAGGCTTTTTTCAGGCTAAAAACCATCTCTGTGATGGTGAATAAAGAGGCGTTAAGCATAAAAGTTAAAAGTTGAAAGTCGAAAGTTTAAAGTTTAAGTTAAGTTATTATATACCAACTACATAAAACATATAACTAACAACTAAAAACTTATAACTAAAAATTGACTTATTGACCAATTGACCACTCTGCCAATTTAATTCCTTCCTCGGAAATGGTGATCAATTTTTGTCTGAACAATCCGCCAACGGCATTTTTGAATGCCTTTTTACTCATTCCTAATTGGTATTTTATATCCTCAGGGGCACTTTTATCGGTCAGCGGCAAGAAACCTTCGTTTTCTTTTAGCGCCTTCAATAATTTAATCTCGTAGCTCACTATGGTTTGTTTAAAACCAATAGGCTGCAAACTTATATCGAGCTTTTCGTCTTCCCTAATTTTTTTGACATAGCCCGTTAATTGCTGGCCTTCATGAATTTTTTGAAAAAGCTCATTTTTGTAAAGCAATCCTTCGAATTCGTGATTTACCATGACCGTAAAACCCAATGTTGTTGCCTTCACAACCAGTAAATCTACCTTATCTCCCATCTTTAATTCTTCCATTTTTTAAGCTTTTAAGTTATTGAAATATGCTTTTAACACCCTGTCATTTTCTAACCTCGGCGTGAAGATTTCCAACACCTTTGGGTGACTGGAGTCTTCATAAAAATTAGAAATTTTCTGTTGTAATTCAACTTCATCTTTTGCCGTACTGTATTCAAAATGATACATTTTACACAAATGTTCCGCAGTTAAATGGTGTGGCGTTTCAAAATAATCCAGTGCGTTGGATTGTTGCGGTCCTGGTATAAATCTAAAAATACCTCCACCGCCATTGTTAATCACCATAATTCTGAAATTATTTGGGATATAGTTGTTCCACAGTGCATTGCTGTCATAAATAAAACTGATGTCTCCAGTAATTAACAAGGTATTTTCTTTAACAGCATAAGCTGCGCCAATAGCGGTGCTTGTGCTTCCATCGATGCCGCTTGTGCCTCTGTTACAAAAAATTCGCCATGTTTTATTGCTGTCAAATAGTTGGGCATACCGAATAACGGAACTATTTCCCAATTGCAGTTGTGTATTATTTGGAATCGTTGACAAAATAGAATTGAACACTTTTAAATCGGAAAATGGGCAGCTTGCTAAAAATTCTTGGTGCTTTTGCAACCTGAATGCCTTCTTATTCAACCAAAATTGTTGGTAATTGCTTTGCCTAAACTTTGTTAAAAAGAAAAACTGGCTGAAAAATAATTGTGGCGATACCTTAAAATGATGTTCCAAACAATGGAAAGTATCATAGGCTCTTTTGGCATCCGCATGCCAATGGTGTTTTGGTTTGTGTTTGCGTAGCTGTTCCTTTATTTTTTTTGAAACAATCATTCCGCCTAAGGACAATAAAATATCGGGTTTAAATGCTTCCAGTTCATCTTCTGCAAAAGGAAAAATCAATTTATCGATGCTGTTTATAAATTTCGGATGGGAAACATTGGCCGTATTTTCAATCAACACCAAAACCGATGGATCTTTTGCCAGATGTTCCAATTGAGTTTGAAGCAATTCATCTGGAAAACATTCACCCACCAAAACCATTTTTTTAGCGGAATCATTCCAGATATCGGCGAATTTTTCAAGTTCATTTACCTCCAACGGAATTTCATTCAGCAAAGATTTTTCTTCGATTTTAATTATTTCCGAATCTAATTTTTCAATCTCATCATCAATTATTCCTGCAGCTATTTTTTCATACAAAGGATCTTCAAAAGGCGCATTAATATGCACAGGACCTTTTTTCTCAATCGCTATTTTTATTGCATTTTCAATGAGTTTCGCATCATTTTCACCGCCTAAATTTGCGCTGAATAAAATATGGTTTTCAAAAACGTTTTTCTGGCGGATTGTTTGTCCGTCCCCAACATCAATCAGATACGAAGGCCTGTCTGCGGAAATCACCACCAAAGGAATATTGCTGTAAAATGCCTCTGCAATTGCCGGATAATAATTCAATAAAGCCGAGCCAGAGGTACATACCAAAGCAACAGGCTTTTTGGTTTGCTGGGCAATTCCCAAAGCAAAAAAAGCAGCGCTGCGCTCATCGACCACCGATAGCGTTTTACTTTTTTTTGATTTATTAAAACCTATAATCAGTGGTGCATT
>DAIQBF010000020.1:10322-23835 GCA_036781305.1 Lutibacter sp. | reverse complement strand
TTGTAATATTTCACATTTAGAAATAATATGTATATCTCTTTCTTTATATATTTTTCTTTCAGAACAAGATATTAAAATTCCAACAAAAGCCAATATTAGCATTCTGTTAAGTAATTTCATTTTTAACTATTTTAAATTTTTTAATTTTTTTTTCTTAATTATCCCAAGGCAATTTAAATTGGGCGTCTTCCATCCTATTTCCTTTTTCGTCATCGCAAATGGCATAATTAAACCCAGAACGCAAACTGTAACCCGCATGTTCCCCGTTCTTATTTACAGCGATAAAGCCAACTTGAAGATATTCCAAGTCTTTATGGTTTTTATGTTTGTTGTAAATACGCTCCACAATTTCTTTACAAGCATCAAAAGGAGTTTTTCCTTGGCGCAT
This sequence comes from Lutibacter sp., assembly GCA_036781305.1. Lineage (GTDB taxonomy): Bacteria > Bacteroidota > Bacteroidia > Flavobacteriales > Flavobacteriaceae > Lutibacter. The sequence continues at coordinate 23,447 of DAIQBF010000020.1, read as the reverse complement.
TAGCTCAACAACCATGGCGCTTCCCGCCGTCCTAATCACTGCTTCGCCCAAACCAGTTGCTGCCGCGGCCCCCACTTCATTGTCTAAAAATAGGCCAGCGCCAATAATTGGGGAATCACCAACACGGCCATGCATTTTCCATGCGGCGCCGCTTGTTGTGCAACCCCCTGCCAGATTTCCCTCCCCATCAATCATTAACATACTGATTGTATCATGATTTTCAATATTTATCACGGGCTTGTATTTGGATTCCTCCAACCATTTTTTCCAGTCCATTTCCGATTCGGGCGTTAATAAATTTTCTTCGACAAAACCTTCAGACAAAGCAAATTGAAGCGCTCCTTGGCCTGATAACATCACGTGGGGCGTGTTTTGCAATACTTTTTTAGCCACAGAAATGGGATGCATAATTCCCTGTAAAAAAGAAACCGAACCGCAATTACTGTTATGGTCCATAATACAAGCATCTAAGGTTACTTTACCTTCCCTGTCCGGAAAACCTCCATAGCCAACACTTCTGTTGCTTGGATCAGCTTCCGGAATTTTTAACCCAGCTTCAATTGCGTCCAGTGCAGGTTTTCCGTTTTTTAATTGTTTCCAAGTTTCTTCATTGGCAGATAAACCGTGATTCCATGTAGAAATAATCAAAGGCTTTTTTTGGTTATTCGCATTGGCTGCCATTGGTTCATCTTCAATTTTTCTTGAAATCTCGCCACAACCCATTAAGGCACTAATTCCAATAGTTCCCAAAGCGGCTTTTTTTATAAAATCTCTCCTATCTGACATAAATTTGTTTTTAATGATCTATTTTTGACGATAACGCCATCCTGTTTACACTTTTTTTATTAGGAAATGCTTCCATCGTAAAAACCAATTTCCCGCCTTGAAGTATTTCTTTATGAGCAATATAATTTCTATTTATTATTTTGCCGTTCAATTCAATGGTTTGGATATAAATATTTTTAGCACTGTTATTTAATGCTTCAACACTAAACTTTTTACCGTTTTCCAAATTAATGGTTGCGCCATCAAACAAAGGCGAGCCAAAACTGTAAATTCCTTGCGCAGGATTTACGGGATAGAACCCTAATGAACTAAAGACATACCAGGCAGACATTTGTCCGCAATCTTCATTTCCGCAATGTCCATTTGGTTCATTTTTGTATTGTGTTTCTAAAATTTCACGCACCAATTTTTGTGTTTTCCAAGGTTTTTCGATGTAATTGTATAAATAAGCGACATGGTGGCTTGGTTCGTTTCCGTGTGCGTATTGCCCAATCATTCCTGTACTAAAAATTGGCAATTTATCTCCAGGAAGTGGATTTAGCGAAAACATGGTGTCTAACTTTTTTTCAAGCAACGCTTTTCCTCCAATAATTTTAGCCAAACCTTCAATATTATGTTGTACCGACCAAAAATATTGCCAAGCGTTGCTTTCACAAAAAAAAGTTGTGTATTCTTTTGGAATAAATGCTGTCACAAAAGATCCGTCTTTTAGTTTTGGGCGCATAAATGTTGACTGTGAATCATACACATTTCGCCAATTTTCTGAGCGTTTAATAAAATATCCATAGTCTGATGTTTTTCCCAAAGCCTTTGCAAATTGCGCGATACACCAATCATCATAAGCATATTCCAGCGTTTTAGAAACCGACCAATTTTCGTGATGTTCATCAACCGGAACATAACCCAATATCATATATTCATCAATTTGTCTGGCAGTGTCCATAGCGCTTGCTTTACACGCTTCATAAGCCAATTCAATATCAAAGTTTTGAATTCCTTTAAAATAAGCATCCACAACAACAGGAACGGCGTGGTAACCAATCATCATATTTGTTTCATTCCCCTGCATAGACCAAACTGGCAGCAAACCGGTTTCATTATAATGAGCCAGTAATGAATTTACCATATCAGAGGTTCTTTTTGGATGTAAAATTGTGTACAAAGGATGGGCTGCCCTATACGTATCCCATAAAGAAAATGTATCGTATCTGTTAAATCCCTTAGCATTTGCGATGCTATCGTTTGCGCCTTTGTAATTTCCGTTGAGATCGCTTAATATGGTTGGTGCCAACATGGATTGATACAACATGGTGTAAAAAATGCGCTTTTTGGTTTCATCAGAGGTTGAAATTTCAATCTTTTGCAACGCTTGCTCCCAAGCTTCACTTGCTTTTTCTTTATAATTTTCGAAATTGAAATCCGGAGCTTCAATTTCCAACGATTTATGGGCTCCTTCAATATTAGCTGTTGAAACACCCGTTTTTAAAACTATTTGTTCGTTTTCAGAAGTATTATAATTTAAAATGATTTTAGTGTTTTTCCCTAAAGCCGAGGAAGTCACCAATGAATCATTTTTAAAAAGTTGGTAGGAATCAAATGCTTTAGATACTTTAATTACAAAATACACGCGTTGGTCTTTTGCCCAGCCTGTAGATTTCCGAAATCCTTCAACAGTGGTGTCATTCACTACTTTTAAGTATGTTTCGGTTGGGCTGTCCCAGTTTAACGCATAGCCCAAATCTATATGGATTTGTGATTTGTCGTCTTTTGGAAAAGTGTATTGATGAATTCCAGTTCTGGCAGTTGCGGTTAATTCAGCCTTAATACCATAGTCTAACAAATCGACCGAATAATATCCGGGCGAAGCCATTTCTTTGTCATGGGAGAAACCAGAAAATGGTTTGTAGTTATTTTCTTTAATTCTTTTGTTGAATTTACTGTTTGTGGGCATCACTAAAATATCGTACAAATCGCCTGCGCCCGTTCCGCTAAGATGCATATGGGAAAATCCGGTAATCATGGAATCTTTGTAAAAATACCCTGAGATTCTATCCCAACCCGGAATACCAATATCCGGACTTAATTGCACCATTCCAAAAGGGACAGTTGCCCCAGGATACGTATTCCCAGGACCATCCGTCCCTATAAATGGATTTACATAATTTGTCAATTTTAATTGTTCCTTTTCCTGTTTAACACAAGCAACAGTAAGCAATAAAATTAAAATAAATGCAAGTCCGTATATTTTCATTGGTGGTTATTTTAAGCTTTCTTTTGATTCTTTAATTGCCTTTAAAAAGTCTTCCGATATTGCGGGGCCATCAAAAAATGCAACACCTTTTGCGCCATTTTCTTTAGCCAACAAAATTGCTTGTTTTAATTCTTCAACAGATTTAAAATCTGGCATATAAATTCCTGTATTTACTCCTATTCCTTTGTCTTTTACATCCTCAACGCCTTGTTTGGTTGCAAAGCCAATCCAGTCTATCTCTTCATTGTAAAAACCGTGATAAATCATTGGATACACCTCATCAATTGTCCATTTATCCCAACGTTGACGCACCATATGGTCTGCCATTTCTGGATAAGGAAAAACCGCAGCCGTTAAATTTTTATCGTATTTATGAACAATTTCATACGCCTCATCAACGACTTTTTTAACTGCATTTAACCTGAATTGTTTCCACTCCATATCTATGGAAGTGTTTTCAATATCTCTCGGATTTTTATGGTGTAATTTTTCAAACTCGCTTACGCAAACATCACAATAGCAAAAATCAAATTGCGGAAGTTCAGTTTCTTGTTTTAAATTGTATTTAGGCAGTAACCCAATTGGCAAGAAAATATCAGAAAAACGAATATAATCTAAATGCACGCTTTCAATACCGTCAACTTTTGCCAATTCTTCAACCAAGCCTAAAATATGCTCTCGTGATTCTTTTCTTGTTGGACAAAGCCATTGGTAATAATCTACATATGGACGCGTATCATAACAGGATTTTCCCTCCCTGCTTACCGCATACCATTCAGGATGTGTTAATGCAATGGAATCACCCGGGCGATTCATAGCCATAATCCACGCATGAACTTTTAAGCCTTTTTCTGTTGCTATTGGCGTAATTCTCTTTAACAAAACTGGGTCTGTTCCTGTATTTATTAAAACTTCGTCAATTCCTGCATTTTTATATTTAGTGAATTCCGCTGCGTAATCTTCATTGGACCTTTCATTATTAGCGGTAATCCAAACCCCAAATTCAAATTCGGTTTTAGCATTTTCAACAATACTTTCCTTTGCTGCTTTTTCTTTGCAGGAAACTATGCTTAGTGCCAATGCGAAAAATAATAACTTGTGTAATTTCATTGTTAACTTATTTTGATATGAATTTACCATCTTCTTTTACTATTAACGTTTTATGGGAAAATGGACTTATTATGGTTAAATTGTATCCTGTGCTATGATTTTCAATTACGGGTTTTAAAGTTTTATGATCAACAATAATTGATGAAGTTGTTAAACTGTCTATTGATTTTGCATATGAGTGATGCTTTTCAAAATAGACTTTTTGAGCTCTATGCAATTTGTACAATTCCCATTTAATTTTTTCATCCTGCGGAATGTTGAAATTATCTTTCTCTCCTGCTTTTTTTGAAGAAAAATAAACATATCCCCATTTTTCAGGTTCGTGTATGTTTATTATGCCTGTGGGAGACCAAACCCAATTATATTCAGGCAAAAACTTGTCGGCCGCATCCTTCTTTCTTCCATAATTTCCGTTGGTAATTTGAAAATCCCAATTAACTCTTGAAAAATTTACCCTCCAAAATTGATCAGCCGGTAAAATTTTTTCAAAATAAGATGTTTTAAATACTGCCCAAGGAATTGCCAGTTCAACCACCCAACCTTTATCAATATCCTTTGAATTGTTTAAAGTTCCGTTTACTTTCACGGCTGATTTTAATCCCGTAACGGTCCAATCGTTTAGAACAACATTTCCTTCCCTATACGGTTTGCTAATAAATAAATCCCAAGTTGTATTTAAGGCATTCATTTCAAGCTCGTAATAATTATGGGTGTCGCCATCGGGGTCTATAAACACCTCAAAATCATTATTGTAAAAAATAATGGCATCGTGTTCTTTAATGTCTGCCCATACATGGGGCTCTTCAAGTTTTGCCAACACATAAAAATAAGTTTCATCCCAAAGCATTTTAACCTGTGTTTTATAAGTTGGCTTTTTGAGGCCTTCAATATCCATAAAAGGATCAGACCAAGCTACTTTACCCCAAGAAGCATCCGTTTCATCGCCATCAATTTTTATTTTTTCAGAAGTTTGGTATGCAATATAACTTTTAGGCATAATTTCATTTTTAGATTGCGCACAACCCATAATTGAAAAAAAGCCTAGTAAAATGGTTGAAAATTTAAGTTTTAAATGCATAAAATTTATTGTTTATAAACTATTATCCTTCGTGTATTGCAAAACTTCACTTATTTTACCAAATGCCATCGCGACAACAGTATCTGCGGCGCCGTAATAAATGGCCAACTTATCCTCTTCAATATCATGTAAGGCTGCACAAGGGAATACTACATTTGGCACGTCGCCTACTTGCTCATATAATTCTGCCGGGCCCAATAAATAAGGCTGTGTCCTGTATTTAACTTTATCTGGCTGGTTTTCATCTAAAATTGCGGCACCCATAGCATATCTAAATCCGTTGCAGGTATTTATAACTCCATGATACAGCATCAACCAACCATCTTTGGTTAAAATTGGAATTGGTCCCGCACCAATTTTTGTGCACTGCCAAGCACTGTCTTCAAAAGGCGTTGCTTTCATGACGCAACGATGTTCTCCCCAGTATTTCATATCCGGACTATAACTAATGTAAATATCGCCAAATGGCGTATGTCCATTATCACTTGGACGACTTAACATTGCATACTTTCCATTTATTTTTTGAGGAAACAGCACGCCATTTCTATTGAATGGCAAGAATGCATTTTCACATTGGAAAAATTCTTTAAAATCGAAGGTATATGCAATCCCTATTGTTGGCCCGTTATAGCCATTACACCACGTAATCCAATACCTGTCTTCAATAAAAACAACACGTGGATCATATTTATAATCGGAATCAATCATTTCGGTATTTCCGGCTTTCATAACAATTGGTTCATTATTGATGTCCCAATCGATTCCATTTTTACTGAATCCTGCAAAAATATTCATTTGCACCGCTTTGTTGTCACATCTAAAAACACCCGCAAAACCTCCTTCAAAAGGAACTACGGCACTGTTAAAAATACTGTTTGATGAAGGAATGTGATTTCTTTTAATTATTGGATTTTCGGAATACCGCCAAACAACATCATTACAATTTTCAGGTCTGTTTTGCCAGGGAATACTGCTCATTTTATATGTTTTATTTAATTAAACCTTTTTGATTTTTATGTATTTATTATGCCTTTGTTAATTTAATAAACGCTTATTAATTTGGCAATTTTCTAACTTTATCTAACCATGTATATTTTAAAATAATTGAGGTGACCAAAAATACAACTAATGAAATTAAAGTTTTAGGATAATCTCTAATCATAAAATAGATTGGCAAAACAATCATACTCGATTGCCAAACAATACCTATAACACTGTTCCCCATATCTTTCCAAAAATCATTATTTTTTATAAAAGAAGCGTCTTCCATTTTTAGTTCCTTATAAATAGGGCGCCACCAGCCCCAAGGCCTAACATTGCTGTAAAAAGACTTAAGAACCACCATATCTGTGGGTTTACTGAAGAAAGTTCCAAGAAAAGAGCCTAAAACAGAAAATGTAAATATGATTGGAAACAAATAAATTGCGTGCATTTCAGATAAATTGTGCAACAGCGTGCCTTCTGTAAAGTTCCCTTTATTTTGATCTAATACAAATTGCAAAGAAGCGACCACTAAGCCCGCAAACATTCCCCAAAAATATCCCCAACCATTAAAACGCCACCAAATCCATTTCAGGAAGTTTGCGGCTACATACCCACCAAATAAAGCACTGGTAATCCACAAGGTTAAAGAGTTTATTGAATTGGCAAAAAAGCCCATAAAAACTCCCAAACCGACCACTAAAAATGAAGCAATATGGCTCGCTTTTATATAATGCCTATCCGTTGCTTCCGGCTTAAAATATTTTTTATATAAATCATTTACAATGTAGGCAGGCCCTGCATTTACAAAAGCGGAGAATGTTGACATAAAAGCGGCCAATAAACCGGCCAATAACAATCCCTTAATTCCAACCGGAACGTGAAAATTAATTACTTTAGGCAATAAAACTTCTAAATCACCGCCATTTAATAATGGATTTCCATTCATTTCAGGAGCTATTTTAACCAAAGCAATGACCACAATTCCGGCAATTAATAAATACCTGGGAATAAACAGAATTAAATTTGTGAATCCGCTCATATATGCAGCTTCTTTCACTGACTTTGTTGAAAGGATTCGCTGCAAATCGTAACTTGGCGTTGGACCGGCAATACTCGCAAAAAAACCTTTAAACAAGGTCATGCCAATTAGTGCCCCAAACATTTTATACCCTTCAGAATCTATTAAATTATTAAATGCTTGGTATTTTTCACTCCAATGCGGTTCCAGTTCCCATCCAAAAAATACACTTTTCCATTCATCGGTAATTACTGCGGAAATTTCAACATCGCTAATTGCAAAAAAAGCATAACCGGCAACCAATGCACCCGCAATAACCATAATTCCATATTGCAGCACTTCGGTTGCAACTACAGAGAACATTCCACCTTTTACTGTATAAAAAGTAGTTAAAATAATTATGATTAATGCGTACGATTGTTCTGATGTGAACAACATAGCATCTCCAAACTGCAGTGTTAAATCCCACGGTAATATAATTGTCATAAATTTGCCGACGCCTTCAAAAAAGTAGGCTATAAAACCAACAGCTGAAACTATTGCAAAAACCGCAACTATAATATGCGAAGCTTTTCCGGCCCTGTCATTTCCAAAACGCGTTAAAATCCATTCAGAACCAGTCATTATGTTCGACCTTCTTATCCAAACGGCCAAAAACATCATAACAAAAATTTGGTTCCATATTGGCCAAAGCCACATAAACATAAAGCTTTTTACGCCGTATAAAAATAAGATTCCAACCATCCAGGCCGTTCCTGAAACATCAAACATCCCAGATCCGTTACTCAGCCCTAAAAAATACCATTTTATATTGTTACCCCCCAAAAAATAGGATTTCAAGCCTTTTGAAGCCTTCTTCGAAACCCAAATCCCCACAAATAATGTAAGTATTATATATACCGCAATTATTGATACATCAATTATATTCATCTTTTACCTTTCAATTTTCTTAATTCCCCAGTTTTTGTTTGGCGTTTTCCCCATTTTAAACTGAAGTGTTCCCCCTTGCATTAATTCTTTGTGCGTTATTGTTGTCCTGTTAAAATCTTTTCCATTTAAAGTGGCAGACTGTATATAAATATTATCATTTGATGCATTGTCTGCAATAATTGTGAATGATACTTTTTCAGACATTTTAATTATTGATTTTTTAAACATCGGGCTTCCGATTTGGTATTCTGCGGAAGCTGGGTTAAAAGGATACAATCCCATAGAACTAAACACAAACCAGGCTGACATTTGGCCGCAATCTTCATTTCCGCTCAACCCTTCGGGCGTGGCATTGTACTGTGTTTTTAAAATTTCACGAACCCAATATTGTGTTTTCCAAGGCTTATTTGAATAATTAAACATATAAGCTATGTGATGGCTGGGTTCATTTCCATGCGCATATTGCCCAATTAACCCCGAAATATCTGCAGATACGTTTTCACCCGTTATTTCTGAAGATTCCGTAAATAATTGTTCTAGTTTGGCGTTGAATTTATCATTGCCCCCATGCGTTTTAATTAAATTCTCCGTATCGTGCAACACAAACCAGCTATGTTGCCAGGCGTTACCCTCGGTATATTCTGCGTGTATTCTATGTGCTGAATATTTTGGGTCAAATGGTTCTTTCCAGGCATTCCCGGCATCATTTTTACCTCTCATAAAACCGGTGTTTTTGTCAAATAAATACTCGTATGCTTTTGACCTGTTCAAAAAATAATTATAATCTTCTTCTTTCCCTAATTCTTTCGCTATTTGGGCCACGCACCAATCGTTATAAGCATATTCCAGCGTTATTGTAACTGATTCGTCTAACAAATTATAAGGTATATATCCAAATTTTTTATAGAATTCCAAACCTCTTTCATCTTGCATCATGGTCGCTTTCATCGCTTCATAAGCCTTTTCAATATCAAACCCCTTGATGCCTTTTATGTATGCTTCAGCAATTACAGGAATGGAATGGTACCCTGTCATTGTGTTTGTTTCATTTCCATACAATGTCCAAACTGGCAGTATTTTTTTTGTTTCGTAATAGGCTAACATAGAATTAATGATGTCTGCAACTTTAGCGGGCTCCAAAATTGTCAATAATGGTTGTTGCGCCCTGAAAGTATCCCAAAGAGATAAAGTGGAATAAGCCGTATAGTTTTCCGCTTTAACAATACTGTCATTCTCCATTCTAAACTCTCCGTTAACATCGCTAAAGGTTACAGGGGCAATTTGTGTGTGATATAAAGCTGTATAAAAAATGGTTTTTAATTCTTCATCATCAGTTTCAATGGTGATTTTTGACAGATTTTTATTCCAAACATCGGCAGCTTCATTTTTAACGGTTTCAAAACCGATTTCTTCTTTAGTTAAATTTTCCAAGGCATTTTGTTCACTAACCGAAGACAAGGCAACCTTCACCAGAAGCACTTCATTATTTTCCGAATTAAAATAAAGTTGCGCAAACGTTTTTTCGCCAACAACATGAGCTCCTTCAGTTACATAAGCTCCATCTTTAACCAATTCGTACTTTCCAATAGGCTTAGAAAATTTTGCCACAAAAAACACCTTTTGATTTTTAGCCCATCCGGTGCTGTACCTGAAACCTGAAATTGTGTAGGCGTCAACAATTTTTATTTTTCCGGCTGTTGTTTTATCCCAATTGATAGCAAAACCCAAATCTATTACCACAGATTGAAGTTCATTTTTCGCATAGGTATATTTGTGAAAAGCCGTTCTTAAATTTGAAGTCAACTCTACCTTTATATTAGGGTCTTTTAAATGAACGCTGTAATATCCGGCCGAAGCGGTTTCTTCATTATGTGAATAGGCTGATTTGTATGGCACCTCATCCCGTGAAGTAACTTCTTTAGCTAAATCCACTTTTTTACTGACAGGCATTAAACGGATATCCGCCAAATCTCCAATACCTGTTCCGCTTAAATGTAAATGGCTAAAACCAATCACAATAGTGTCTGAATAATGATACCCCGAACACCAATCCCATTCGGATATTCCATTATCCGGACTCACCTGCAACATTCCAAAAGGCACCGTTGCCCCCGGATAGGTATGCCCATGGCCACCGGTTCCAATAAAAGGATTTACATATTTAGTGGGTAAAACGCCGCTTTCCTGATTTTTAACCACTTTATTTTCACAAGAATTAATGCTTAGTGAAATTCCTGCCAAAAACAATATATATATATATTTCATTTATAAAAGTATTTTCTTATGCTTCAATTGTATATTTAATATTATCCAATAATAATTATAAATATTACTTAATTTCGCCTAAATAAAAAAAAATTTAGACGGATAACCTCTAAACAGGGTTAAACACTAAAAAAGGACGCATACAATGTCAATCCCAAAAAAGGACACACTCCTAAATTCAAAAATAGTGCGCGGAATTACCTTAAGGCACCACATTATTTTTTGGTCCATATATTTTATATTAAACACCCTGCGTTGGGGGAGTTATTTTGACGACTATTTGTACTCTCTTAAAACCAACCTAATCGGCTTTCCTATACACATGACGTTGAGTTATTTAAATATCTATGTATTTATGCCCAAGTTTGTGTTCAAAAGAAAATATCTAAGCTATGTTGGAATGCTTTTATTATCGCTTTTTGTGATGCTTTTGGTAAAATTTAACCTTACTTATTTTCTTGTGAGTGAAAATGTTTGGCCTGAAGGATCTGAAGTCATAAGCAAATTAACATTAAACTATTCTATTGATATGATGATAGGCGAACTTTATGTGATAACATTTGTTACAGCCATTAAAATTACAATGGATTGGCTAAAGGAACATAAAAGATTAACCGATCTTGAAAAGTTACAATTAGAAACCGAACTCTTGTTTTTAAGGACCCAAATTTCACCTCACTTTTTTTTTAATACGCTAAATAACATTTATTCATTATCGTTAGAAAATTCGAATAAAACACCGAAAATAATTCTAAAACTTTCGGAATTAATGCGTTATCTTCTTTATGAAACTAAAAAAAATAGGCAGAGTTTAGAAAAAGAAATATTGTGCATCCAAAATTATTTAGATTTAGAACGCATTCGTTTTGATGAAAAATTAGTGGTTAACATGAATATTGCGGGCAATATTAAAAACAAAAAGATTGCACCAATTCTGTTGCTTTCATTTATTGAGAACGCGTTTAAGCATGGCGCGAACAAAAATATCGGCAACATTAGAATTGATATAGACTTTAATATTATTGAAGATTTTCTTTATTTTAGCATTTCGAATCCAAATCCAGCTGTTTCGGATTTTGAGCAGCGCTTTAAAACACCGGGAGGAATTGGATTGAAAAACGCAAAAAAAAGGCTGGCGCTTGGCTATAAAAAGGAAGATTATAACTTGGCCATTAAAGATTCAAATAATTTGTTTGTTGTAGAACTTAAAATTAAGGTTTCATGAAAATAAAATGTATCATAATTGATGACGAGCCATTGGCCATAAATGTAATAAAAAACCATTTAAAGGAAATTAATGACATTGAACTTGTTAACACTTTCGGCAACGCAATACAAGCACTGTATTTCATAAAAGAGAATCCCATAGACTTGATATTTTTAGACATTAACATGCCTTTGCTGGACGGATTAAGTTTTATTAAAAGTCTAGAAAAAAAACCACTGATTATAATTACAACAGCACATTCGGAATTTGCGGTAGAATCCTTTGAATTGGATGTTTTGGACTATTTGGTTAAACCGATATCCTTCCCTCGATTTATTCAATCTATCAACAAGGCATTTAGAATCAACACCTCCACCAACAATGAGCAAATTATTAAGGAAAGACCGTACATATTTGTTAAAATAGATAAAAAGAAAATGAAAAAAATCTATTTGGATGAACTTTTAGTAATCGAAAGTTTAAAAGATTATTTAAAAATTACCACAACCACAAATAGATATTTAATACACCAAACGTTAAGCAGTTTTACGGACCAATTACCTAGTAAAAATTTCATAAGAATCCATAGGTCATGTACCATTGCCATAGATAAAATTGACACAATTGAAGGAAATAGCGTTGAAATTGGAGGCATAAGGTATATTATAGGAAGATCTTATGTTGACGATGTTAAAGCTAATATTTTAAAGATTTAAAATTAATAATACAAAATTATGCTGCTTCGGTATTATATATTAATTTGTAAATTCGCCCTTTCAATAAATAAAACATTTAAAATAAACCAAGAATTGAAGCATTCGTCTTTTTAGGACTATGAAAAAAATTATTATTAAATCATTATTAATTTTAGTGATTGGTATAGTTCAATCTTGCGCTAATGTTGAACCACCCAAAGCCATAGAACCAACACCCAATGCACCCCAAATGGCATGGCAGGAAATGGAGTTTTACGGATTTATACATTTCAGCATCAACACCTTTACGGATGTAGAATGGGGCTACGGGGATAAGTCCCCGGAATTGTTCAACCCTAGCGAATTAGATGTCCGCCAATGGGCTAGAATTGCCAAGGAAGCAGGCATGAAAGTTTTGATTTTAACAGACAAGCACCATGATGGGTTTTGTTTATGGCCATCAAAATACACGGAGTATTCCGTAAAAAATTCCCCATGGAAAAACGGAAAAGGCGATGTGGTAAAAGAACTGGCCGAGGCCTGTAAGGAATATGGCCTTAAAATGGGCATCTATCTGTCTCCTTGGGATAGAAACCATGCCGATTATGGCAAACCAGAATACATTGATTATTTCAGAAACCAGCTTACCGAATTATTGACCAATTATGGCGATATATTTGAAGTCTGGTTTGATGGCGCCAACGGCGGCGACGGCTATTACGGCGGTGCCAATGAAGTGCGTACCGTTGACAAAAAAAAATATTATGATTGGGAAAACACCAATAAACTCATCAGAAAATT
>DAIQBF010000020.1:0-10312 GCA_036781305.1 Lutibacter sp. | reverse complement strand
CATGCTATTATATGGAGCGATAATGGCCCTGATGCCCGTTGGGTAGGCAACGAGCATGGTTTTGCTTATGAAACCACGTGGTCGCCATTGTTAAGGGATTCCATTTATGGCGGCATGCCAAACTACAACACCAAATATGCCATGGGCCAAGAAAACGGCACGCATTGGGTCTCTGCGGAAGCCGATGTATCCATCCGCCCCAATTGGTATTATCACAAATCGGAAGACAAAAAAGTAAAAACCTTAAAGGAATTATTGGATATTTACTACAAGTCCGTTGGACGAAATAGCACGTTATTATTGAACCTTCCCGTTGACAGAAGAGGTTTGGTGCATGAGAATGATGAGCAACAACTTAAAAAACTGACCACGCAATTGAAGGAAGATTTTGCAACTGATTTAGCATTGAATGTGAAAACTTCCGCAAGCAATGTCCGTGGAAATGCACCTGAATATAAATCGGATCATGCAATTGACGGAAACAAAGATACCTATTGGGCCACAGATGATAATGTCACGAAAGCGTCTATCACCATAGATTTTAAAAAACCCACCCTATTTAACAGGTTTTTGGTTCAAGAATACATTCCGCTGGGGCAACGCGTCAAGCAATTTTCTTTGGAAGCTGAAATTGATGGAACATGGGTAACTATTGACAACCAAACTACCATAGGCCACAAACGTATTTTAAGGTTTGAAGATGTAAAAGCAACAAAAGTGAGACTGAACATTGAGGCTGCAAAAGGCTGTCCGTTAATCTCAAATATAGGCATCTACCATGCGCCTTTGATTATAGATGTCCCACAAATAAGCAGAGACAAACAAGGAACCGTCACGTTGCAAATACCTGAAAAGGGCGTCAGCATTTTCTATACGCTTAACGGCAGCGAACCCACACCTTCATCTTCAAAATACACGGGAGCATTTATTATTGATAAACCCACAACATTAAAAGCGTTTTCCTTCGACCCAGAAACCAAACGGCAAAGCGATGTGATAACTAATAATTTCGACATCAGCAAAAATATTTGGAAAATTACAACGCTGCAAGGTGAACCACTCACAGAACAAGCCATAGACGAAAACCCGGCAACGGATTGGTCTGCGAACAAACAAATACTGGCCAATTATAAAATCGACCTTGGGAAAACAACCACTATAAAAGGATTTACCTATACCCCTAGCCAAAGCAGATGGGTTTCAGGAGTCATTACACATTACAGTTTTTACGGCAGCATGGACGGCAAAAATTGGCTAAAATTGTCGCAAGGCGAATTTTCAAACATCATCGCCAATCCCATTCAGCAAAAAGTGGCGTTGCCAAAACCCATACCTGTAAAATATATCAAATTAATGGCCAATAAAATAATGGATGAAAAAGACAATGCGCTTATTGCAGAAATTGGCATTATTACAGAATAAATAAAAATTTAACATGAAAAAAATATTCCTGTTTTTAGTTTTAAACCTCATTTACTTTAGTGGGTTTTCCCAATCTGACATCACAGAAAAAGAGCTGAAAGAGCATATTTTATTTTTGGCTTCTGAAAAAAATGCTGGACGCTATCCGGGAACTAAAGCCAATAGAACCGTTGTTAAATACATTGCAAAAGATTTTAAAAAGCAAGGACTCATCCCTTTTAAAAAAGCTTATAAACAAAATTTCAAGGCACGCTTACGTGTGGAAAAAGGGGAGAACGAAAAACCTTTGGTAAACACATGCAATGTGATTGGCTATCTTGAGGGCAACGACCCCATACTTAAAAACGAATACATCATTTTGGGTGCCCATTATGACCATTTAGGGTTGGGCGGCCCCTCATCAAAATCGGATAAAAAGAATACAGTCCATTATGGCGCGGATGACAATGCCAGCGGAACAGCAGCGCTTTTGGAAATTGCAGAAAAAGCAGCTTCCAATAAACGGGATTTAAAGCGCAGCATCATCTTTATTGCCTTTGGAGCAGAAGAACAAGGTTTGTTGGGAAGCCAATATTTTGTGGACCATCCATCCGTCCCGCTTTCACAAGTCAAATTGATGATCAATATGGATATGGTGGGCAGATTGAACAATGAAAACCACGTATATATGGGCGGCGCGGGAACCTTCCCCAACGGTGTGGATTTTATGCAAAATCTGGGGGAATCCCTAGGTTTAACCCCCATTGTCCACGCAGGTTCTGTCGGCGGGTCAGACCATGTGTCGTTTTATGCAAAAGACCTATCAGTTTTGGGCATGCACACTGGAGGCCATCCCCAATACCATACTCCAGAGGACATTGCTGATTTAATAAACATCCCCGGAGAAAAGAAGGTTTGTGAATACATTTACAAAGCCTTAATGGAATTTGCGACAACCGATTATAAAATGGAATTTATTAAACAGGATTAGCGCTGAGAACAAACAGCCAGAACCATAAAAACTAGTTGCCAATGGTAATTAGCGCACAACTTATCAACATTGATAAAACATCTAATAGTTAAATTATGCATCATTTTTCAATTATTGTTTCGGTTATTTTACTCTTAAATGGCTGCTCCCAAAAGCCAAAAACATTTACGGAAGCCGAAATTTCCATCATTCCCAAACCAGCGGAATTGGTTCTTTCGGACGGCTCATTTTCCTTTTCCAAAGACCATCAGATTTTCGTTGAAAATGAGACCCAAAAACCGGCAGCAAAATATTTATCCGATTTATTTGAAAATGCCGCAGGCTATTCACTTTCTATTTCAGAAAGTCCAGAAAACGCAAGCATCATTTTTTCAAAAGATGGCACAATAAAACCAGAAGCCTATCATTTAGTTGTTACACCTGAAAAAATCATTATAAAAGCCAGTGATGCCGCAGGTTATTTTTATGGCGTCCAAACTATTCGCCAACTGCTTCCCGCAAGCATTGAAACAGCAAATGGCAAAGGGCAAAATTGGTTAGTTCCAAGTATTGAAATTAATGATGGGCCCCGTTTTTCTTGGCGTGGGATGCAAATGGATTTTAGTCGTCATTTTTTTGGCATAGACGAGGTTAAAACCTTTTTAAATTATATGGCGCTCTATAAATTGAACAGGTATCACATGCATCTAACCGATGATCAAGGGTGGCGTATTGAAATAAAAAAGTATCCGTTACTTACCGAAAAAGGGGCATGGCGTGTTGAAAGCTCGCATGACATAAGTTGCAAGGAATTGGCAAAAACAGACCCATCCTACACTATTGGCGAGCAACATTACCACGAACGCGATGGCGAAAAAATGTATGGCGGATTCTTCACCCAAGAACAAATTAAAGAAATTATTGCCTATGCCGCAGACCGGCAAATTGAAGTGATTCCGGAAATAGACATGCCTGGGCATTTTAAATCGGCTATCGATAACTATCCTTATTTATCGTGTACCGATAAAGCTGGTTGGGGTGAACAATTTTCTAATCCTGCCTGTTTAGGAAAAGAAACATCCTATGAATTCACCAAAAATATCCTGTCGGAAATTGCCGATTTGTTTCCTTCTAAATATATTCATATTGGCGGTGACGAGGTGAATATCCAATCTTGGGAAAAATGCCCGTTATGCCAAAAAACAATAAAAGACAACAACTTAAAGAACGAACACGAACTGCAATCCTTTTTCAACAGGGATATGGAAGCATTCCTAAATTCAAAAGGAAAAAGGCTGATGGGCTGGGATGAAATTGTGGAAGGCGGCCTATCAAAAGATGCCACAATGATGTGGTGGCGAAATTGGGCCCCAAAAATGAGGAATATTACAGCCGACAACGGAAATGACATGATAATTACCCCTTGTTTTGAATATTATTTGGATGCCCTGAACGAGGTGACGCCACTTGACAAAGTATATAATTACGAGCCAGTACCTACGGATTTTACCGAGAACCAAGCCAAATATATTTTAGGGATTCAAGCCAATTTATGGTCGGAAATGATTCCTAATTTCAAACGCTTGCAGTATCAAGCATTCCCAAGACTTTTGGCCATGGCAGAAACGGCCTGGACTTCCAAAGACGACAAAGATTTTGATGATTTCCAACGAAGAATGAAACTTCAATACAACCGATTGGACGCTTTGGGTATCCAATATTACATTCCGTCGGTAACGGGCCTAAAAGACAAAGTCGCATTTTTGGATAAAGCCATTATTGAATTGAAAACGCCCCTTGAAAATATGGATATTTATTATACCACTGACGGAAGTGTGCCAACAAAAACATCATCAAAATATACTTCTCCGTTAGAGTTTTCAGAAACAACAACCCTAAAAACCATTGCTTACAGAGGGCATATTGCCAGTGAAACCAAGTCTGCGCTCATTGAAAAGCAAACCCTTTTGGAACCTGTGGCCGTTACCCCAAAAACTGGTGCCATAAAACGCTGGGTGGGCGTAAAACGATTTACTGTGGTCGACGATATTGAATTGCCCAAAAACGCCACTTTCAACTCTGTAAATGACATTATATTTGCAGGTTACGAAAATAATGAACACGTCTCAATGATTTTTAAAGGGTATTTTAATGCTGAAGAAGATGGTTTATATGAGTTTGCCACAAAATCGGACGATGGCAGCTTGCTTTACATGGGCGATAAATTGGTGGTGGACAATGGCGGAAACCACCCTGCCATTAAGAGAAACGGCATGGTGGCATTGAAAAAAGGCTGGCATCCCTTAACGGTTAAATTCCATGAAGCTACAGGCGGTGGCGCATTAACCGCTTATTATAAAACACCAAACGGCAAAGAGCAAGTTTTGGACGGGAATGTCATTGGAGAATAATCCACATCAAAAAACCAACACATGAAACTATTTTTTAAATCACTTTTATTATTTAGCCTCTTATTGAGTTTTGGCTGCCAAAATCAAAAATATATTACCGTAGCCCAAACTTATGAAGAGCCCCAAGACCCATCACCGAGCAAAAATGAAAATTGGCCGGCTGTTCCAAAAGGGTTACAAGCCATGGTAACTTCAACAGATATTCGGTTTGTGAGAAGTGAAATCCCGAAAGATAATCAACATAAAACATGGGCGGGTACGGCTTGGAAAGGGGAACGCATCTCAGCGCAATTGGTGCTTTGGAGCAATGATTCCCTAACTAAAGTAAGTGCCGAAATTTCAGATTTTAAATCGGATTTCGGGAACACCTTACCTGCAACTATCGCGAATATCCATTTTGTCAAATATGTTATCACCGATGAATTTGCAAGTGGTTGCGGTTATAGAGAACCTGAGGATTTCGCCTCTTCTTTAGCAGCCGATGTTTTAGAACCCGTTTCTTCCCATACCATTAAAGCACGAGAAACACGACCTATCTGGGTAACCGTTAATGTACCCGAAAATGCAGAGGCAGGAACCTATAAAAGCACATTCACTTTAAATATTGAAGGACAGGAAACTCAAAAATTTGAATTCAATTTGAAGGTTATTGATAAAGTATTGCCACCGGTAACCGATTGGAAATTCCATTTGGACCTATGGCAAAATCCTTATGCCGTATCGCGTTACCATAAAGTAAAACCTTGGTCTAAAGCACATTGGGATTTGTTAAAACCAATTATGGAACGCCTTGCCGATGCCGGACAAAAAGTGATTACCGTGTCCTTGAATAAACGTCCTTGGGGCGGACAAACCTTTGACCAGTTTGAATCTATGATTGAATGGAAAAAGAAAACCGACGGCACTTGGGAATATGATTATGCCATTTTTGATAACTGGGTGCAATTTATGATGGATTTAGGGGTGAAAAACCAAATTAGTTGTTACTCGATGGTGCCTTGGGGCAATGAATTTTATTATTTTGACGAAGCCGAAAACAAAGAGATAAAAATAAAAGCAGCTCCTGGAACAAAAGAATACGAAGCCTTATGGATTCCTTTTTTAGAACAATTTAAAGCACATTTACAAGAAAAAGGTTGGGATAAAATTACAAGGATTGCCATGGACGAGCGTGGACCGGAAGAAATGAAAGCCATGTTGAAACTACTTAATGAATATGCGCCAGAATTCGGGGTGTCATTTGCAGACAACCATCAAAGCTATAAATTATACCCCAACGAACTGAAGGATATGTCCGTGGCGTTTGGCCACCCCGTAGATGAAGAAGATTTAGTGAAAAGAAGGGCAAACGGTTATATCAGCACACATTATGTGTGTTGTTCCGATCGGTTTCCAAATACCTTTACTTTTTCGCCACCGGCAGAAGGTGTTTTTATAGGCTGGTACACCATAGCCGCAGATTTTGACGGCTTTTTACGTTGGTCTTACAATAGTTGGACAGAAATTCCATTGCAAGATTCCCGTTTTAGGGCGTGGCCTGCTGGCGATACGTACATTGTGTATCCGGACAATAGAAGTTCCATTCGTTTTGAAACGCTTAGGGAAGGCATTCAAGATGCCGAAAAAATCAGAATTCTTAGAGAGGATTTTTCAAGAAAAGACAGGTTGGAGGAACTGGTTTATTTAAACCAATTAGTGACCCAGTTTAATATCACCTCCAAACCCGAAAATTTAGGACACATGCTTAAAGACGCTAAAAATGCATTGAATATTTTGGCTGAAAAACAAAATTAATTGAAATGAAGTCACCAAAAAACAAATCCAGATTCCCAATATCAATTCAGGCCTATATGGATGAACAACAAAAATTAAAAAAAACAATATTTCCGATGAGAGCTTTACTTTCTACCCTATTTATCTTCGTTGCCAGTTTTGTGTTTTCCCAAAACCTGGACATTAACCCCAAGCCGCATGAAATTAATCTTTCGGGCTTTATGGAGGTCCCAACCCATTTTAAGCTTCAGCAAAAGAATACGGACAAAGCCACCCAATATTTACTGTCAACATTTTTCAATAACGAGAATACTTCCACCAAAGGGTTTTCAATAATCGTAGGTGATATTCATGGCAAATTCCCTGAAAAACTTAGAAAAAAGGTTCCCACGAAATCAGAAGGCTATTATATTGACATTTCCAGAAAAAACATCACTGTAATTGGAAGAGATGCCAGGGGCACTTACTATGGGGTGCGAACTTTAATGGCGCTATTAAATTCTGCCAAGATACCATTAGGAAACATTTCAGATTACCCAGATGTTGCCGCCCGTGGCGTTGTAGAAGGTTTTTATGGCACGCCCTGGAGTTTTGGGCACCGAATTCGCCAAATAGATTTTTATGGTTTGAATAAATTAAACACTTACATCTACGGCCCCAAAGATGACCCTTACCACAGCTCGCCAAATTGGAGAAAACCCTATCCAGAAAGTGAGGCGAATCAATTAAAAAAACTGATAGACAGAGCAGAACAAAACCATGTCGATTTTGTGTGGGCCATTCATCCCGGACAGGATATTCAATGGAATGATGAAGATAGAGCCGCCCTGCTCCATAAATTTGAACTGATGTACCAATTAGGGGTGCGTTCCTATGCGGTATTTTTTGATGATATTTCAGGGGAAGGCACGAACCCAAGCCAACAGGCGCGATTGTTGAATTTTTTGAACACTGAATTTGTCAAGGCAAAAAAGGATGTCAAACCTTTAATAATGTGCCCTACCGAATACAATAAAAGCTGGTCTAAGCCAGACGGCGGCTACTTAGAAACCTTAGGAAAAGAACTGGATGCTTCCATTAGGATTATGTGGACGGGCAATCGGGTGGTTTCAGATATCGATAAGGAAACCATGGAGTGGATCAACGCTAAAATTCAGCGCAAGGCATTTATTTGGTGGAACTTTCCCGTTTCAGATTATGTGAGAAATCATCTGCTCTTAGGGCCAACCTATGGCAATGGAAAAAATATAGCCAATGATGTATCCGGTTTTGTTTCCAACCCCATGGAACACGCTGAAGCCTCTAAAATCGCCATTTACGGCGTGGCTGATTATACTTGGAACATGGCTGCATATCAATCAGAAAAAAATTGGTTGGACGCTTTAAAAGTTGTGATGCCCGAAAGTTACAACGCCTTGGAAATTTTTGCCCGTCACAATAGTGATTTAGGCTCTAATGGCCATTTGTACAGACGGGATGAATCTGCCAGTTTTGCACCAGAGGCCGATATATTTCTTAAAAACCTTGAAGCTGACCAAAATATTGACAATTTTGATACCATTCAAAAGGAATTTCAGGCGATGGTTGAAGCTTCCTATATTTTATTGAACAGCACCGACAATCCAGTGCTTTTAGATGAAATTCGCCCGTGGGCAGAACAATTCAAACTCCTGGCGCAATCTGGTATTTCCATGTTAAACATGTATAAATCCCTACAGGCAAAACAAAGCAAGGATTTTGAAAGAAGCTATCATGCCATCAAAGCCATTAAGGTCCAAATGTATCATTTAGACCATCAAGAAAACCAAAATCCTTACCAGCCTGGCGTAAAAACGGGCACATTGGTTATGACGCCGCTAATCGATAAAAGTTTTGTGCATTTGACCAAGGCCTATAACAAAGCGTTCCACAAAAACCTGGAGGCGGAAACAAATTATAATCCACATAAATTATTTACCAATGTTGCGCAGTTAAAAAATCAACAGATAACCTTAAGGGATAGAACACTAGCGTTGAATCCTCCATTGGAAGTGATTCGCCTAAACCCGCAATCGTACTTCGGATTTGAATTGCAAGAAGCAGGACCCATAAAGAATATTGCTTACAAACTGGGCCCTGCAACAATTAATGATAATTTAGAACTTGAAATTTCTACCGATGGGACAGTTTGGGAAACGCTTCAAACCAAAGAAGACAAAGAGGTCTTACAGGCTTCAGTTAAACAAGCCGTGAAATATATTCGTATTATCAACAAATCTATAGAAACAGTGGAAGCCAGAATTGAACAGTTTACAATCTTAGTCAGATGAACATTCGAGGTTGAAAATTAATCTAGATGGATTAAAATTTATTGGAGTCTATAACTTGGAATAAAAGTTTAAATAATAAACTCATTTAAACTTTTTCGATTAATTTCACCCAATTCAAAATAAAAACAAAGAAGGCAATACCAAATAACAAAGATATGATAACAATAAAATTTTGGACCAACAAATCCCTCATAAGCATTTTTTTTGCACTAGCTTCAATGGCAGCGCTTAACAAGCTTCAAGCACAAGAAAATTCGAATATCCTTACGGTAAAAACAGAAGCACAGAACCAATATCAGGTTATCGGTGCAAAAAAAATCAATCCAACAACTATTGAGGTTTCTTTTTCCAATAACCAAAAAATGCTTTTTGATTTTTATGGAAACCATATTTTTAGGCTTTTTCAAGATAATTCCGGCAAAGGCATGCGTGCGCCAGAGGCAAAACCAGAAGCCCAAATATTGGTAGATAATCCCAGGAAAGAAGTTTCAAATTTGCATCTATCAGAAAATCAAAATGAGATTTCCTTTTCAACAGGAAAAATCAATATTGTTTTTAACAAGCATACAGCCTTGTTTAAAATCATAAATACGAAAACCCAGACCGTGGCAGCAGCGGAAACAATCTTTCCTGTTTTCGACACGAAGGAAGTTACCATAACCTTAAAAGAAAATCCCGATGAATATTTTTATGGGGGTGGCGTTCAAAACGGACGTTTTTCCCATAAAGGAAACGCCATTTCAATTGAAAACCAAAACAGTTGGACCGACGGCGGCGTGGCCTCTCCAACGCCATTTTACTGGTCCACCAACGGTTATGCTGTGATGTGGCACACCTTTAAAAAAGGGAAATACGATTTTGGCGCTAAAGAACCGGGTACCGTTAGGCTAACCCACGACACCGATTATCTCGATGTTTTCTTTATGATAGAGGAAACACCCGTCGGTTTGTTAAATGATTTTTACCAACTTACGGGCCACCCGGTTTTAATACCAAAATTTGGTTTTTATGAAGGTCACCTAAATGCCTATAACCGCGATTATTGGGTGGAAGATGAAAAAGGCACGCCATTCGAAGACGGCAAACGCTACAAAGAAAGCCAAAAAGACAACAGCGGCATCAAAGAGTCCCTAAACGGCGAAAAAAATAATTATCAGTTTTCAGCACGTGCCGTAATAGACAGATACAAGGCACATGATATGCCCTTTGGTTGGATTCTGCCCAATGATGGCTATGGCGCAGGCTACGGACAAACGGAAACCTTGGACGGCAACATCCAAAACCTGAAGGCCTTTGGGGATTATGCCCGAAAAAACGGCGTGCAAATTGGTTTATGGACGCAATCAGATCTGCATCCCATAGATAGTATCAGCGCCTTATTGCAGCGCGATATTGTAAAAGAAGTGCGGGATGCCGGCGTACGAGTGCTAAAAACCGATGTTGACTGG
>DAIQBF010000019.1:23179-23906 GCA_036781305.1 Lutibacter sp. | reverse complement strand
TTTAGATGACAATATGGATCTGGCAGAAGATTTTATAAAATCGGTCATATCCTATGTTTTAAAAAACTGTAAAGACGATTTGGCATTTTTAAATGATAGGTTGGCACAGGAAGAAAAATCGAAACCGGCATTGGAACGCAGTGAAATGTCACTTATTGAAAAACTAAACTTCATCATCGATAATAATTTTACGCGTGTAACTTATACGGAAGCCATTGAAATACTAAAAAATTCAATCCCTAACAAAAAGAAAAAATTTCAGTATTTAATTGAGGATTGGGGCACCGATCTACAGAGTGAACACGAACGTTATTTGGTTGAAAAACATTTTAAATGCCCGGTAATTTTATATGATTATCCAGCAAAAATAAAAGCATTTTATATGCGTTTAAATAACGATGGAAAAACGGTAAGAGCCATGGATGTCTTATTCCCTGGAATTGGGGAAATTGTTGGCGGCAGTCAACGAGAAGAAAGATTGGATGTTTTGCAAAAAAAAATGTCGGATCTTGGAATTGATGAAAAGGAATTATGGTGGTATTTGGATACCCGAAAATTTGGAACTGCGGTACATAGTGGGTTTGGACTTGGATTTGAACGTTTGGTTCAATTTACCACCGGAATGGGAAATATAAGAGATGTTATTCCGTATCCTAGAACACCACAAAATGCCGAATTTTAATTCATAATCACAAAAGAATTATTGCTATAAACGTACTTTTTTTGT
>DAIQBF010000019.1:21104-23169 GCA_036781305.1 Lutibacter sp. | reverse complement strand
AAATAACTTTCTGATTAAAACTGCGTTTTTTTCGTATTTTTATAAAAAGTCAATTTAATTTATGCTTAAACAAGGTTTACAATTCAAATTATCGCAAAAGCTGTCTCCACAGCAAATTCAACTCATGAAGTTGATTCAATTGCCTACGCAAGAATTTGAACAACGCCTAAAACAAGAATTAGAGGAGAATCCGGCTTTGGAAGTTAAAGACGAAAGCGCTGATGATTATGAAAATTCTCAGCTCACCGATTCTTATGATGAGTATGACGATTCCGGAAATGAAAGCATAAACGCGGAAGATATTAACATAGATGAATATTTAAGCGACGATGAAATCCCAAACTATAAAACACAAGCCAATAACTATTCTTCAGATGATGAAGAAAAGGAAATTCCCTTTGCATCCGGACCTTCGTTTACGCAACATCTAAAAAATCAAATGAATACCTACCGTTTAACGGAGGAAGAGGAAATTATTACTGATTTTCTGATTGGAAGCATTGACGACAGCGGTTATATTCGACGAGATTTGGTTGATATTTTAGATGATTTGGCCTTTACCGAAAATATATTTACTACTGAAAAAGAATTGGAACGATTGCTGAAATTTGTACAGCAATTAGATCCTGCCGGAGTTGGAGCTCGCGATTTAAAAGAATGCCTACTGCTGCAATTGAAGCGAAAAGACGAAAAACCTAGCATAAACCTAGCGGTCGATATTTTAGAAAATGGCTTTGAACATTTTGTAAAAAAGCATTACAATAAATTATTACAAAAGTTTCATATAACGGAAAAAGAGTTAAAAGATGCCATAAAACAAATTGAAAGGTTAAATCCGAAACCGGGAGGTTCCTTTGTCGGAAACAGTAAAATAACAGAACAAATTGTGCCCGATTTTACCATTAGAATTGTTGAAGGAGAGCTGGAACTTACTCTAAATTCGAGAAATGCGCCCGAACTTCATATTTCTAATGAATACAACAATTTAATGCACGGCTACAAGGATTCCAGTGAAAAATCGAAATCTCAAAAGGAAGCTGTTATGTTTATAAAACATAAACTGGATGCAGCCAAATGGTTTATTGATGCCATAAAACAGCGTCAACAAACCTTGCTTTTAAATATGAACGCCATTATCCAACATCAAAAGGAATATTTTTTAACCGGTGATGAGCGCAAATTAAAACCGATGATTTTAAAAGATATCGCGGATATGATAGATATGGATGTTTCAACCGTTTCCCGCGTGGCAAGCAGCAAATATGTAGCAACGCCTTATGGCACAAAATTAATTAAAGAATTTTTCTCCGAATCTATGAAAAATGACCAGGGAGAAGATGTTTCAACAAGAGAAATAAAAAATATATTGGAAACCGTCATAAAAGAAGAAGATAAAAAGAAACCTTTAACGGATGACCGATTGGCGTTAATTTTAAAAGAAAAAGGATATCCAATTGCAAGAAGAACCATTGCAAAATATAGAGAACAGCTAGATATCCCCGTTGCACGTTTAAGAAAAATATTTTAGCAAAAAGCCTAAAAATAACTATGAAATTCTCAAAACTTATCTCCTATTTTTTTCATCCCATAAACTTCCCAATAATTGGTGCCATTTTATACTTTCTTTTCATTCCTAAATTTATTTTCAAACCACAGGAGTATAACATTTTAACTATCATTTTTATCGGAACATATATATTCCCGCTAATACTGTTATGGCTTTTGAAGCGATTTGGCTTGATAAATAGTTACCATATGGTTACTATTGAAGAACGAAAATTCCCCGCATTATTATTCATTTCAATCTCTTTATTTATAGGATTTTGGTTATACAAATCCTCAATAGTCGATATTTTGGCACTCTTGTTTTTCGGGTATGGTTTAGGTTTAATATGCGCATCGCTATTTTTATACCAAAAACTAAAAATAAGCCTCCACACATTGGCTATTTTCGGCTTAATAGGATTTTTAATTTATTATAGTTATTACTACAAAATAAATTAAACAACAATTAAAGCAATATTATTAGTTAAATCTAAAGTGCCTAAAGGATTTACTCTACAAA